>JAAZFB010000463.1 GCA_012511915.1 Clostridiaceae bacterium | reverse complement strand
GTAAATAACAATGTCAAAATGATAAAGCCCAAAATAAATTTTTTCATAACGCACTCCTCCTAATTTATCAAAATCACCAAAACAACAGCTGCTATAGCAAGAATAACTATCAGCGGATATTTGAGAATTGCAGGCATTTTTCGAATACGAAGCCATTCGATGAAGGCCGTCAGTTTAACAACACCGTAACCTATCAAAATGGTGGCTATTATACCTATTACAGATAACAAAAATGACTCCATTATGACGTCCCTCCAGCACCATTATATAACCGTTTATAGATTATGTCAAAACATGGAGAGCAAAGATGTTATTGTATTGAATGCGAAACTTTTGATTGCGTCAATAGTAATCCGATTTTAGATCTCACACTCAAACCAAATTTGGTTTCAGTGGAAATACCGCTATTTTCATGATCTATAGCTAAAAATATGCCCTACCACCCTATACAAAAGTGAGGCATTCAAAGGGTACCCCCTCCACTGTAGTATTTAGAATCGTATACCATCCCTTTTACGATACATAAATAAAGATAAGACCACCCCCCTATATAGCGTTTTTAGGAGATAAATATGGGTAGGAGCATGGAATTATTAACTCGGAGGACTGTGCTTCCATAGGCCGCTTCCTATTGTACCCTCCCCCTTTCAGGAGCCGGGCAAACAACCTTGGTGTACCGAATCAGTTTGGTCCAATATGATACTGCTGCCCCGCCGGCATGTATGGATGGAGACAGTCTACCTCAAATTATGAAATGAAGGATATTCAGTAAATTTATATCGCTTTCAGAAATAAAAACTGCTTGACACATAAAAATGCAATGTGATACAATTACACACATGCAGGTGCAAGAAAGAAGGTGAAGCATGGGAGAATACTTAACCGAAAAACAAATCTGCGAATGGCTAAGTATCAGCAGAAGTACAGCTATTCGATTACGAAAGGAGGGTATGCCGTTTATAAAGTTAGGTAAGGCGGTACGTTACGACAAGGACAAGGTGCAGGAATGGCTTGACAAAAGAATTCAAAGTTAAAGGAACCCGGTCACGTCTGGACAACTTACCCGGATTCCTTTGCCAAAGACAAACCTTGTTAAGGGCTTGCTTCATGTTTATTATACATGATGCACAACCTTCTTTCAAGGAACGAAAGGGGGTATTGTTATTGACACAGGAACGCCACGAATATCTGAAAGCGATCATACAAGAATCGCTCTGGAAAGCATTCAGGCAAACAGGAGAATCTATTTATCGGGAAATGTACAACAAATGGTATGAGAAATTTGACGGAATTAATATCGCAAATATTGAATAGTTGGACAATTAACGAACGACAAAGCTGACGGTAAATATTTATGCCGATCAGATAGCGGACAAGCATAGGAGGCTAATGTTATGAAGAATTTGAAGGGCATTTCAATTACTGATTTAATCGAACTGGATGCAAGCGATCACGACAATGAGATATTTGAAATCATTAAGGAAAACACAGAATACAAGAAATATGAAAAAGTGATAAATGATGTACTGGAATATCTTGCAAAAGACAATAAAAAATATTGGTCCGAACTCGATATATCCATAAATATGTTGGAAGCAATAGTCAAGAATATAGCCTTTGAACAGGGCTTTAAAACGGCGATCAAGTTAATATTTTCATCATTGAGTTAATTAACGGGATATCACAATATTATC
>JAAZFB010000462.1 GCA_012511915.1 Clostridiaceae bacterium | reverse complement strand
GCATTGCCCAACCTCCCTATCCTTTTTCAACGCATCTTATGCGCTATTTTGTTTAATATTGTATAACATTGTCTGGTTTATGTCAATTGATGTTTCATCGACATGGCCTTAGCTATCTATAATTTTGACGTTCCCGTTTTTTTTATAGTTCATCTAAATATCTTAACCTTGGAATGATTACCTTATGGATGTCGCAGTTAATAGATTTACCGGCTCGGGAACCGGTCATCAGCACTTTATCATGTGGACAACCTCACTGCATTCCTTTTACCGCAGGGATAGGGAGAAGATGCATAACAGTATTTGCATCGCCTCCTTTAAAAATACATTTTGCCTTCTATTGCATATTAAGCAATTTCCACCATATATGCTGTAACCATTTCACCATCCGCAACCCGGCCATTGCCGGCCGGAATATCCACGAATAAGTCACAATCCGCCAAAGTCCTCAAAATACCCTGCCCGGTAAGAATATTGGCCTTGGCGATTCCGCCCTCAATCGAAAGCTTGGCGGTTTTTATTCTTCTTACGCCGATTTTTTCTTGTTCACCGGATAGAATGACCTCGACCTGGCGAGGCAATACATCTTTATAACCTAACATCTTTTTAATTACCGGTTTAACCAACAATTCAAAAGCAGTAAACGCAGCTCCCGGATGACCGGATAAACATAAAATTAATTTGCCGTCTTTTTCACCGGCCACAAAGGACTTGCCGGGTTTAATATTTATTCCTGAAAATAAGCCTTTTACCCCGGCCATGGTCAGGGCCGGTTCAATTAAGTCATAATCGCCGGCTGACGCTCCGCCTGTTGTAATGACCAAATCAGCTTTAACCAGAGCGTCTTGCAAAATTGCCGCTATTTTTGCCGTATCATCCGGTACAATACCCATCGGAATAGGCTCTGCTCCGATTTTACTTAGCAGAGCTGTCAGGAAATATTGATTGCTGTTATAAATCTTACAGTTACCAATTGTTTGGCCTGGAGCTACCAATTCACTGCCTGTGCTGATAATGGCAACTTTGACCGCAGAATGAACGGGTATGTGCTCAAACCCCGTCTCAGCCAGAAATCCAAGCAAAGCAGGGTTGAGCGGTGTACCCATCGCAACAACAGTTTCACCGGCCTTTATCCTTTCTCCGGCTAGAGCCACGTGGGCTCCGGCCATTACCGGCTGGTCAACCTGCACGAACAAACCCTCACACCTAACGTCTTCACACTTGACCACCGCATCAGCTCCCAAAGGAAGAGGTGCCCCTGTCATCACTTTAACTGTGGTCTGTGTTGTAACTTGAAAACAAGGTCTTCTCCCCGCTGCGACTTTCCCCAAAACCATTAGACTAACCGGGGTATTTTCCGAAACATTCGCTGTGTCACTGCTAAGCAAGGCATATCCATCAACCAATGAACGATTGAAGTTCGGTATATCTTCATAACCCTTCAGGTCTTCCAACACTGCACGCCCTAAAGACTCACTTATGGGCATTTGTTCCCCCAAACTGCTAGTTACGCGCTGCAGCAGAATCTCTCGGGCTTCTTCCAGTGGCAATTTCCTTTTCCAAGCATAGGTCTGGTTTGCACGATAATCTTTATTCATATTAGTTTTCAGTTCCTTTGGGGAGTTGCATAGATAAGATGTCGGTGTATCCGGCTTAATATCATTATTTTCACAGCTCTGATAGCCGACAGGATTTAAAGCCGCTTTCTGTGCCTCTTCTTTATCTTGCACTGCAATACATCTCCTCTGCAAACATTGACTTTAATAAATAATACCGGGCAATTGCAAAAAGCGCAACTAACCCGGGATTAATACCGAATCCATCCCCTTCTCGCAATGGCAGACAATCATCCTGCTTAAGTTACTAGTTCGGAGAAACAATATTTTTTAATACTACCACGAATACCCCATCGCGTCCATCAGAAAGGCAAAACAAAAGACTCTTAAATTGCTCAAGAGTCTTTTGTTGCATCTTTTTAATTATTCACCATAGCACCATTCTTGAACAGCAGTTTATTCAACCATCATTCTTTTGCATGCGTATAAACTGGAAACTCAGCTTGAAAAACCGGCAAATCGGATTCCCAGGTATCATCGAAGTTAATAAGTGTTTTTAAATAATATATACTGACCAAGTTGTCAGGGTAGAAATCACGGCGAGGGATTATATCCCAGTCTTCAGTAACATAACATTTTTTATCATTATCGTAGATCGCTTTTTTATAGTCGTCTTTTATGTCAACACGAAATGCTCTTTTTGTTTGATCTT
>JAAZFB010000461.1 GCA_012511915.1 Clostridiaceae bacterium | reverse complement strand
GTTTTAAATCTTTTAATGAGTTGAATTTATTCATTTTTTCACACCTATTAATGCGTATATATTAATATTATACAAATACGCATACAAAGTGGTGAAAGAAAAATCTACAAAATTCACATATAAGCGGTGAGAAATTTGACAAAACGGATAGCGCTAACCCAAAATACTATTATTATATTAATTCAAGCCCATACAGCTCGATTAATTTAACGAATTTTCAAACAATGGATACAGTTTCGGGTTCACCGTATCAGTTGCCCATGTACAATGAATCAAAGGTGGAAGACCTTACTTTTGTTATTGATTATTCAGCCACCGATAATAGCGCGGTATCATCCGAGCTTTATTTGCGGCATACTATAAACAGCTCTGAAACAGATATTCTCACATCAATTCCCACGGTTCAGACGGTAATCGGAACAGACAGCCCGTCGGTTATGCTAAGCAGTGCGGATACCACAATAGGCTCGAACGAGGTTTTACAGCTTGAACTTGCAGTAACCGCCGGACACACAAAAACTGTTTATGGTGAACAGCAATACAGCGTTATGCTTTCGTCTGATATACCGTTCCCATTCGGAACAAAAATCCTTATCGGCACAGAAAGCTATGACTTGAAAAACGGCAATAGTAAGGTGATATTACCTGTTGTAAGCGAGGGAAGTTATTATGTAACAATTGAGGTTTCGCAACGGGGTTATAGCGACGATTTTACGCTAACTGCCGGATTATGTTCAGCACCTGATGCAAGGTACCCGTACACGACGGCAACTCCTATTGTTACGGATTCGGAGTCGTTTACCGTTTTGGTGTACGACAGCGCCATTAAGGTAACGCTTGCGGATTCGAAAAGACTATTGGATATAGGAAGAAGCACTCCGCTTGACTTTGCGGTTGAAACGGTAGATTCGCAGAATGTTGATACCGTTAGGGTTAAAATGTATAAAAAAGATGCTGACATTGGCTTTAATTATACTGAAACGGTTGTGACGGATGAATTTTCAACGCCTACAGGCAGTACAGTGTGGAACTATCAACCGGCTGTTCCTTGGGCAGAGGGGATATACAGGTTTGTATTTGAGCTTTTAGATAGCGATGAGCAAGTTGTTAAATCAGATTTAATAAATGTAATAGTCTCAAGTATTGAATCATGATAAATAGGGTATCCTTAAAAAGTTGCACTTTTTAAGGATACCCTATTTACTAATTCGCAATTAATGAAATTTTTCTAACGCGAATTAGTATTATTCAATCTAAACTATTTAATCCATTTACCATTTGTGAAATCCGGAATACTTACGGGTGCACTACCCTTTTCTATTGATTGCTCAGATAGTACGCTTATGCACATCCAACTTGCAGTATCATAAACATCTATCGGACATGGAGTTTTGTTTATAATACTGTCTAAGAATGCATCAAATACCAGCCAATCCATACCATCATGACCACCCTTTATGCCCTCCTGCAAATAATTTTTCCAAATTGGGTGTTCATATTTTTCGTAATATTCTTCAACATTATTCCATCTATCTTTCCATGAAAAATCGTATTTTTCATCCACTTTGTTTAAAAAAACAGAATCAGTGCATTCCTCATACATTCCATCTGTTCCGCGAACCGTTAGGCCTCTGCTATAATATCTTGGAAGAGTAGTATCAAATGTAAGAGTAATTGTTTCGCCACCTGCACATTTTATTACAGTGGTTACGATATCTCCCTGATTAAAAACAGTATTCATAAGCTTTTGATCATCGGGTTTTTCTTTTTTAATATATTCATGCATACCTGCTGCTTTTGAAGCGGTGGATGTTAATGAAACCATTCGATTCCCTTTATTAATATTTAGAATTTTTGCAATTGGTCCTAATTCATGGGTTGGATAATTTTCGCAGTTCCTTTTGATGTAATCATCAAGACGATAATGCCTGTTTTCCGTTCCAAATGCAATTTGATTTCTTAAGTCATGATGATAACCACCTGCACAATGCACAACTTTACCGAACAGACCCTTTTTAACCATATTCAATACCAAAAGCTCTTTTCTTCCATAGCAGCAGTTTTCAAGCATCATAATTGGTGTTTTTGTTTCTTGATATGTCCTTACCAAATTCCAGCATTCTTCTATGGAATAAGCACCGCCCACCTCTATGCCGACAGGCTTATGCTTTTTCATGGCTTCAATAGCAATATCAATATGGGAGCTCCAAGGGGTTGTAATAATAACAGCATCAACACTATCATTTTCAATAATTTCGTAATAGTCAGTAGTTACAAAAGGCTTTTTTCCATACTTTTTAAATATTGTTTTGGCGTTTTCTTCCACTCTGTCCGAATATATATCACAT
>JAAZFB010000460.1 GCA_012511915.1 Clostridiaceae bacterium | reverse complement strand
GATGTGTACATCTTTTTGTATTGAAGGATACAAGGTTCTTTACGGCTTCAAAAGAATTTACAGCAAGTTGTTTTTTTAGCATTGACCGATTTGGGTTAAACACTTCTGCATATCGATTATTTTTATCCATAATCATATCAGTTAAAATATTCGCCCTTACCATGGATGATGTCATACCCCATTTATTAAAGCCGGTTGCCACATATACATTAGGATAAAGGCTTGTCAATCTGCCGATATAGGGAACACTGTCTATACTCATACAATCTTGTGTTGCCCATGCATACTTTTCAACGGCATTGGGGTAAAATGTTTTAGCAAAGTCCCTAAGTTCACGCCAATTACCTCCTTCTTCCCCCGTTCTGTGATCTCCACCGCCTATCAACAGCAGGCTCTGGTAATTCCGGAAGGACAAACCATTTTGTGCCTCGTCTACATACATACCACCTACATGCACGGCATTGTCAAGAGCTATTACATAAGAGCGGTGTTGGTATAGTTTCAAGCTGTATAGACCTGCAATATTTATCATTGGGAAATGGGTTGTAATTATAATTTTATTTGCAGTTATATTGCCGGATTTGGTTTCTGCCCGATTTTTTGATACTTTCTCTATAAAAGTGTTTTCCCGAATATTCAGTCCCCTTGATAACCGGGCTAAGAATTTTAATGGATTAAACTGCGCCTGTGATGGAAATTTTATAGCCGCCGCTATGTCAAGAGGAAGTGGCAAGCTATCTGTAAATTCAGCATTAAATCCTAATTTATTGACAGCCGATACTTCTTTTTCAATCATTTCTCTGTTTGTTAGTGAATAAGCAAATGACGGCATTTCTTCAAAATCACAATCGATGTTTTTGCACAACTCCCGAAATTTGCCAACCCCCCAAAGATTGACATCTAAATATTGCTTTGCTTTTTGAAAGCCCGCATTGTTTATCATGTCGTTATAAATAACTCCATGCTGTGCAGTTATTTTAGCAGTTGTATTTTTTGTGATACCGCACCCGATTTTACCTCCCTCGACAAGAATGTAGGGAATTCGTTGTTGCTCTAAAAAATAAGCGCACAGTAGTCCTGCCATACCACCGCCAATTATTAAAACATCTGTTTTAACGTCACCGTCAAGCTTTTTAAAACTATCAAGCTCTATGCTTTTACTCCATACAGACTCCATTATAAAAAGTCTCCTTTTTCCTATGCAAATTTTCTATTAAAGATTAGTATAAACGTATAAAAATTAAACGGTCTCTCATACTTAATATGAGAAACCGTCTTAATTTTATACGTCTCCATTAAATTCTGTTTCGTTTTACTTAGGACTTACTTAAAAAGTTGCACTTTTTTAGGATACCCTACTTATGAAAGCTCATCGTTACAATTGGTACATACATCATTGCTTGTAGCATCATCACATAGCACCGACGTATCACCAACAGAGGTATTTGCGCCAAAGGTAACGGGAACTTCAACACAAATTCTTTGTGTCATCGTAAAGCTACAACTTCCGTTTATTGTGCCGGGGCAAACATGAATTCCCGGTACTATAACAGGGTTGCCGCAACAATGTGTAATTGGTGTACCGGGGTTTGCAAAAGGAGTTACCGTTACAGGAACACATACAGATGCGGGTTGGTAGCCCACTGCTTCACAAGTATTACCACCGTTACAGACAGGACCGCAGATGCTTAAACCTGAAGCTGTTTGACCACCGCCAAATAAACAAACCGCATTATTGCCTCTTAGATAAGCGGTTGTTAATTCAAAGCAGAAAGTCATTTCTCCTTCAACTTTATTAACCCCAAAGTCAAATTTTAAACCTGCACATCCCGTTGTCGGATCTGGATTTTGCGGTGTGCGAAGTTCTACATTTCCGCCCTCTCCAAATGTTACTTCCTGCGGTATTCCATCTATTGTTACAGTAATATTAGTTATTTGATTTTCAGGAATTGTATTGCATATCCCCAAAACCAAATGGGAAAGATCTTTAAATGTAGGTAAATCTTCCCCTACCCCCGTTAAGTTGTAGCAAAATCTTTGGTTTTCTCCCGGTCCGGGATTTAAAATTGATTGGTCTAAATTAAGTTCTATTAAAAAAGGAAGAATTGAATCCCCGGGAACCTGTGAATAATCAATCACATTATTACATATTTGTTGTTGCCTATGTTCTGCCATATATATACCCCATTTACAAATAAATTAACTTAACAATCAGTACAAATATCTGTAGTAACGTCGCCACATATAATACAAGGGCATCCTACAGTAGCGTCAGCGCCAAATTCTATAGGCACCTCTATACATACTTTTTGTGTAATTGTATATTTACAAGTTCCGCTTGAGCAATCATAATCATTACACACTATTCTGCATGATGAAGGAGTCACAGTAGGCTCACCACAACAAAAGGTTATGGGTTTCCCTGTATTAACCTTTGGTCTGACTGATACCGGAACAGATACATCTGCCGATTGATAAGTATTTGTTAAACAGTTTTTTGATTTAATTGGATTTTGCATACAATCAGACATAATAACCTCCTCTATGCTTATATATTTCCTCGAAAACTCTGTAAGGCTTATTGCAAAAGCAATTGCAAAAACGACTGCTTTTATGT
>JAAZFB010000459.1 GCA_012511915.1 Clostridiaceae bacterium | reverse complement strand
GTTGGGCTGTTCGCCCATTAAAGCGGCACGCGAGCTGGGTTCAGAACGTCGTGAGACAGTTCGGTCCCTATCTGTCGCGGGCGCAGGAAATTTGAAGGGAGCTGTCCTTAGTACGAGAGGACCGGGATGGACGCACCAATGGTGTACCAGTTGTCGTGCCAACGGCATGGCTGGGTAGCCAAGTGCGGACGGGATAAACGCTGAAGGCATCTAAGCGTGAAGCCCCCCTTAAGATAAGATTTCCCATTGCCTTCGGGCAAGTAAGGTCCCATGTAGAACACATGGTTGATAGGTCAAAGGTGTAAGCACGGTAACGTGTTCAGCTGATTGATACTAATAGACCGAGGACTTGACCTTGTAGTTATCGGATATCGGTACATTAATTGTATACGAAAGAAGAATAACTAAAAGTCAAACGAAATAAATTGTATGAGTAAGTATGAGGTATATTGAAAGATTTCTGCATTATTGAGTTGATAAAACTTAAATTTGTATCATATTAAATTATTATATGGTAATTCTTATCCGGTGATTATAGCGAAGAGGTCCCACCCGTTCCCATTCCGAACACGGCAGTTAAGCTCTTCAGCGCCGATGATACTTGGCGGGCGACTGCCCGGGAAAATAGGTCGTTGCCGGATATTAAAAAAGTTGTTGCCTTTGGGCGACAACTTTTTTAATATATGGGGAAATTGAGCAAACCAAATAAAAGTTGTTGCTTTCACAACAAAGACTTTATACTGTTCGTAAATTAAATTATTCATTTAATTTAGGAACGATTCAATACTATTTTCCTTACGCCAACGGCGTGGTCAACCCAATCAGTTCTTTTTTCAGGTCTATTGAACTCCAATTCTTTCTGCTATAATATTTTCTAATATACTTGGGTCTTGCAACGCCTGTTGCTGTACCTCCGGCGGTAGACTGTCAAGTAATGCATCGATATCCATTTGCGGTTGTTGCATTTGTTGTATTTTCGCCTGCTCAATCATTTCCTTTAGTCTTGCCTTTGGTAGCCCGCTGCCCTCGGGCATTAGTTCAACATACCACTCAAAAGGCATATATTTATTCGTCAGTAAATTATCAAGTGTTTCCATTAACGCCCGTTCTGTCCATCGTGTTGACGGCCCTATATCTATCTTTGTTTCAAGCATTAACTCGTCAAACACCTCCTGCGGTATAATTGCCGTCTGCAAGTCATTGTTGTCATTCTCAAATGTTACTTGTAAGCCCTCCTGTGAATGTATGCGCCACATATCCGACCATATCAAAGCTATATCCTCAATGTAATTAAAAAACCGTCTGCGGATACTTTCTAATGGTATTGCAGACTGTTCAATTATTGCAAGTATTGAACGACCGCTTGCCTTTTCCGGGTTGATATTACCTAACGCGCTCTCATTTGCGCCCATTAAGTCTTTGGTCAGCGTAATGGTAGTATCAAACATCTTAAAGGCATCTACTGATATTTGTGGCGGCATTATGTAATCTATCATGTTTTTGACGTTTTCCGCTCCATTTACCCCTATTGCAACACCTACCGCATTATCGGGATTATCAATTAGGCTTGAATTATACACCATCTTAGGAAACGCGGTATGCATGGTGCTAAACTGTATTAACGCCGCAATTGTATTGATATACTTTTGGTTAGGTATTAAGCCTGTTACGTCTGAAACACCGTGAAACGAATTTTTGACACTCTCCCAATTAAAGAACGCTATCGGGTATCGCTTCAACATTGTATCCTCATTCTCTACCATCACAACACTTTTGGTTGATTTTCGGAAGTGTACTGTACCGTTCTCTTTCCAATACTTTAAAAGAACAATGCACATGCCCTCGTCTTGCAGTTCCACCCATTCGCCTGCTTGCTCGTTTATGTCTGTATCTGCTGTGATAAGGTCTAAATCTTTAACCTTGTACTTTTCCGCTTCTCTTTTTACCTTTGATACATTCTGCCTGTATGATATAATGATATACTCTTGTTCCTCAATGTTAGGGTAGTTCTGATTAGCAACATATAGGTTGGTATTATCAATCAATTCTGCTTTTATACCGTCCTCCCAAAAGAAATGGCATACACCATCGCCCTGTATTGCCGCATCCTTTAATACATTATCATTAAGAAAGTCCATTTTCAGCCGCTCCCACATAGTAGAGGCGTACTTGGTAAGCACATCTGCAAACTGCTCCAATTGCGGATAATTCGGAGATGTAGCATTGCCGCAGGTGTAAACTATCTTAACGTCATTTTGCATAATGGTAGATACCTTATATCTAATAACAGGCTTGATAATATTAAAAACGGGAGTAGGCAAGCCTTCGCTTTCCACTCCCTGCCATTGGTCGCCTTGAAAGAACTTGTTATTGTCCTGCGACGTCTGATACAGTCCTATCCTGTTTTTATAGTCAATGCCCCTTTGATACAGTACCCATTCATTTGTCAGTTGTTCATTTTTTTTCACTTCTTATCACCGCCCAACCCATAAAAGATTATGTTTTTCAATCCCTTTTCAATCTCGCTTTCCTTTTGCTTTTTATTGAATATCCTTGTCGGCATTGATTGTACCTTTTCACCGCTTGCCACCCTTTGACCGTCTTTCAACCCCTGCCGATATATACCCACCGCAATAATTGATACTAATACAAAATATAATATTTGCATACTATCCCCCCTTATAAAAACGCTTTGGGATTAGGTCTTGCACCCACCCCGTATTGGCTTGCCTTTGGCTTTTCATTAAAGAACTTCTGCTGTGTTGTACGATTGTCAATCGCTTCCGGTTTGTCTTTTATTATCCAATCGCATAACGCATATCGCGTTGCGTCAATGGAATGGTTATTCTTATCGGGAAACTCCGCTTTAAACACACCGTTTTTATCCCGCTCGATTTCGTATTCCAAAAACTCCCGTGCGGTATTCGGGCAACGTTTATTGTCAATTACGATTTCCCGCAAGTCCTGCAATTTGCGGATGCCGAAGTTTACACTTCCTTTTCCCTTAATTGCCGGAACAATCTTTAATTTGCGCTGCTGCAATTCAAATATGCTTCTCGGCTCTGCACTGTCTGCATAAATAAGCCCACCGCCGATATTTTCCGCTAATGTATCATAGCCTGCACCGACGGCGTAATACTCCTTGAATATATACAATACATGATTATGCAAAGCACACTCGACATAAGCACAAGGGTCTACGCTAAAACCAAAGTCTAATCCCCTGTAAACATAATCAAATGAGTTTACCTCGTCATCTGTTATCTCTCTTATAACAACATTGTCGAACACCTCGCCGCCCGTGCCGGTTACCTCGCCCAAATACTCATGGTTGTATGCGGATTCGTTAATTTGCTTCAAGTAATCAGCTTCAGCAAAAAATATATCCCCAAGCCATGCACGCGGTACGTCTATATATGTACTGTGATGTATTAGTTTATTGTCTTGCTGAATTAATACCTCTCTATTAATCCAACTTTGGACGGACTTTGGCGGGTTATATGTATAAAATACTTTTGCATTGCCCTCTGACCTTAAAAGCGACTGATTGATTACCCTGATTTCCTCCATGCCCTCGTATTGGTCAGCTTCTTCATACCATATAAATTTGAAATATCCTTTTCTTAATTTAATACTTTTCGGCTTTTGCGGGTCGTCTACGCCCCGGAATAATATCTCCTGCCCGGTTGGCTTGTATATCAATCTTAAAGGTGATAATTTACTTTCCCAATAATCAGGTACCCCAAGCATATCCACCGCCCACAATAATTGATTAAATACACTCTCTTTTAAATCAGTACCGAATTTACGAAAAGCAATGGCATTTGCCGCCTCGTCTTTCATCATGCCGAATACTATCTCAATAGATACAAAAGACGACTTTGTACTACCGCGCCCACCTTTTATAAAATAGTGGGTGTGTTTATCTGCCTTTATGTCCTTGTGCAAATCATGAAACGCCGAAGCAATTAATGTTTTAAGTGATATCATCTTTAATTATCACCTTTCCCATAGGCTTTTTGTTTTCAGCCTTTTGACCTGTTATTTCGCGGATTATTTCGAAAGCTTTAATATCACCGTTCATTGCGGCAACAGCTACGGCAAAGGCTGTGGCTTCGTCAATGCTCTCTACCGGAAAGTTTGCCATAACGTAAGCCGCGATTTTGCCAATGTCCTCATTTTTTGGAACATCTGAGATCAGGATTGCATCAAATATTTGGGCATATGTTTTTCGTTGCTTCCTTACTATTTCAACGTTGCCCTTTTTTGGCATATATATCACCTCCTTTTTTACCACAACAAAAAGCGCCCGGTTAACGAGCGCTTTTTGCGTAAAATGCTATACTAAATTCAATCTAATATAATACTATAGTATACTGAATTTAGTATTAATAGCTTTTAAACGACTATATTATATCACATATTATTTAAAAAAACTTCCGCTTTTTTTCCGCACTATACTGATATCATACTAAAGAAAAGTATTTTTAGCACTTTAATTGGATGTTAGTCTTAGTACATGCCATCCATTCCGCCGCCCGGAGGCATAGCAGGAGCGTTGTTCTTTTCCGGAATATCAAATACTACGCTTTCCGTCGTCAAAACAAGTGCTGAAATACTTGCGGCATTTTGCAATGCACTTCTGGTTACTTTTGTCGGGTCAACGATGCCGTCTTTAACCATATCTACATATTGTTGCGACAGAACGTTAAAACCTTCACCTTTTTTAGTTGATTTAACTTTTTCTACAACTATTGCGCCTTCAAGCCCTGCATTTAATGCAATCTGTTTAACAGGCTCTTCCAAAGCTTTTAAAATAATTGTTGCTCCGGTTTTCTCATCGCCGTCAGCTTTAGCTACAACTGACTCAACAGCCGGAAGGGCATCAATATATGCTGTACCACCGCCTGCGACTATACCCTCTTCAACAGCAGCACGAGTGGCGGCAAGAGCATCTTCAATACGCATTTTCTTTTCTTTCATTTCTGTTTCGGTTGCAGCGCCAACTTTAATTACAGCGACTCCGCCTGAAAGTTTTGCTAATCTTTCTTGCAGCTTTTCTCTGTCAAATTCAGAGGTTGTTTCGTCAATTTGAACTTTTATCTGTGCAACTCTATCTTTAATATCCTTTGTTTCGCCTGCACCGTCAACTATAATTGTATTTTCTTTTTGTATCTTAACCTGACGTGCACGACCAAGTTGTTCTATTTTAGTTTCTTTTATGTCAAAACCTAACTCGTCTGAAATTACTTGTCCGCCTGTTAATATAGCTATATCTTCAAGCATAGCTTTTCTTCTGTCACCAAACCCGGGGGCTTTAACACCGACGCATACAAATGTTCCGCGTATTTTATTAACAAGTATTGTTGCAAGGGCTTCACCCTCGATATCTTCGGCAATTATAAGAAGTTTTTGACCTTGTTGTACTATTTGTTCAAGAATAGGGAGAACATCTTGAATGCTGCTGATTTTTTTGTCTGTAATAAGAATATAAGGATCGTCTAACACAGCTTCCATTTTTTCGGTGTCAGTAACCATATAAGGTGAAATATATCCCCTGTCAAATTGCATACCTTCAACTACTTCGCTGTATGTTTCTGCTGTTTTGCTTTCTTCAACTGTTATAACACCATCGTTTGATACTTTATCCATAGCCTCGGCAATAAGGTTGCCAATAAATTCATCTGCTGCTGAAATAGATGCAACCCTTGATATATCTTCTTTGCCTTTTATTTTATTGCTATTTGCTTTTATTGCTTCAACAGCTGCATTAACAGCTGATTCCATACCTTTTTTCAACATAATTGGGTTCGCGCCTGCAGCGACATTTTTTAAACCCTCTCTAAACATAGCTTGTGCAAGCAAAGTAGCGGTTGTGGTACCATCACCTGCAACGTCGTTTGTTTTTGTAGCAACCTCTTTAACAAGTTGAGCACCCATATTTTCAGCTTGGTCGGGAAGCTCTATTTCTTTTGCAATAGTAACACCGTCGTTAGTAATTTGGGGTGTCCCGAACTTTTTATCAAGTACAACATTTCTGCCCTTTGGGCCAAGTGTTATTTTTACTGTGTCGGCAAGCTTATTGACTCCGCGTTCGAGCGCTTTGCGAGCATCCTCACCGAATAGAATTTCTTTGCTCATAATAATTTTCCTCCTTTTTAGTGTTTAAATATTATTCAACTTTGGCAAGTATATCGCTTTGCCTGAGGATTGTATATTCCTCACCATCGATTTTAACTTCCGTGCCCGCGTATTTGCTTATTATAACTTTATCAGAAACACTAACTTCCATAACTATTTCCTTACCGTCTACAACGCCGCCCGGACCGACTGCCTTTATTTCGGCAATTTGTGGCTTCTCTTTGGCTGTTCCGGCTAAAACGATGCCACTTTTTGTTGTTTCCTCACTTTCGAGCATTTTAACAACAACCCTGTCTGCTAATGGTTTGATTTTCATTGAAAAACCTCCTTGTTAATCTGTTGTTGTTAGCACTCTCGATAAATGAGTGCTAACAGTTAACTATATATTAACCAATTCAGGCTGATAATTCAATTGCCAAAATCACCCCCAATATGGCTATATTTGCTTAAAATCCAAAATAGCTTCAAAATGCTCTTGTTTTTGCCTAATTTGTATAAATTGTGGAAAACGGGTTGAACTTATGTTATTATTATTGATATGAGTTTGGAGGGATTGCCTTGAAAAAAACAGTAATAATTACGGGAGCATCTAGAGGAATAGGTAAAGCGATGGCGCAAGATTTTTGGGCAAGTGGCTACAATGTGTTAATCAATTATAGAAATTCGAGAGATAAAGCAATTGCCCTTAAAGGGCAATTGGGAGGTGCTGAAATTTATTGCGCTGATGTATCATGCCGAGAACAGGTTGATAATATGATAGAGTTTTGTATGAACAAGTTTAACAGTATTGACGTTTTAATTAATAATGCGGGGATTGCCGAATTTAAGTTGTTTACTGAAATAACAAGTGAGCAATGGGATAACATGATTAATGTTAACCTAAAAGGCACATTTAATTGCTGCCAAAGCGTCTTGAAAAATATGCTGAAGAATAAAAAAGGTAAGATAATTAACATTTCTTCGGTTTGGGGTTTATCCGGGGCATCGTGTGAAGTGCATTATTCAACTGCAAAAGCGGGAGTAATCGGACTTACTAAGGCACTTGCAAAGGAACTTGCCCCAAGCAATATACAAGTTAACTGTATAGCACCCGGCGTTATACAGACAGATATGAACAGTAATTTATCGCAGGATGAAATACAGCAGCTGATAAACGAAATACCTACCGGACGTATCGGTACACCCCAAGATGTAGCAAGCTGTGCGCTTTTTCTTGCCGATGAAAAAAACAGTTACATAACAGGGCAAGTTATAAGCCCCAACGGCGGATTTCTCATTTAAAATCGGCTATATGTATTCTGACAGCAGTAGGTACCCAATTGCCAAAATAAGCGGCAAATCCTTTTTTTCATCGGTTATCAAAAGCAGTAATATTCCCAAGAGGATTATATCGTCAATTGAAATGTTGCCGAAAAGGGTGCTTTTTTGTTTTTGGTCACAGTTGTCTTCTTGTGGGGTAATGCAATCAACCTTTTTCGGTTTTATAACCTCTGCTTGATAGGGCTTTGTAACAGGCTGTTCCTCAAATGGGCTATAATACCTTTTATACACCCTACAGATCCCCCCCGTCTTTATTGATGTTCCTGAATAAATAAGGGAGTTTGCCAAGAGTCAAAATTTTGACCGCGTTGTCGATATGATTACCTCTGCTTTTACTTATGTATGGACGAAGTGCAGAAAGCAAGCGCATTCGTGGGTCGTCATAGGGCTGTATTTTTTCCATAATATTTTTCATTTTTAAAAAGGTTTCCGGGCCAAAGGGACGTTGGCTGAAACGGTCCTGTTGCTCGTCACCGGAATCTTTGCCAACATTGTTTATAACATCTTTTATTCCCCGTTGCCCTTCTTCGGTTGAAAGCATATTCTTAAGTTGATCTATGACTTTTTCCATTTCTTCCGACACATCCTCACTTCCCATCCAAAATGTTATATAATTTATTTAATAGTTCGGGGTCATTAATTATTCGTCGAACTAATTCATCTTTGGGAATATTGTCG
>JAAZFB010000458.1 GCA_012511915.1 Clostridiaceae bacterium | reverse complement strand
CAGATGTACAGAATGATCATCATTTATACCCAACAAAGGAGAAACAATCATAAATGTCCATACGACGGATCCATCAGGTTTGATAAAACGCTTTTCCATTGTATAGCCGTTTATCTCGCCTTTTTTGAATTGGTCGAACTTATAAAGGTCCTCTTGAAGGTCATCGGGGTGGGTAATCTCTGTCCACTTAACATTCGACAGGTCGCCGCTTTTACATCCAAGTATTCTTTCAAACATCGGATTCATACTGCTGTGTCCGAAATCTGATCGATCAGTGAATTCCATATCATTTACTATAGCAATTCCGATGGGCGCCTGGTCAAAAACGCTCCGATAAAGAGCTTCATTAAAAGCCAATTCTCTGTTGAGGCTGTTTAGTCGATAGTGTTGAACAAGAATATATTGCAAAGAGAAGTACAGCAGTAAAACAACAACCACTACTGTTATGCCGGGAATCATTTGCTTCCATAATTCTGCATACCATTCAGATGCAGAGTAATCAATCCCAAAAATAGCGATGATTTCTCCGCTTTCGGGATCTTCTATAGGCGCAAGCGCACTGATCCAAGTGCCCCAGCGGTCAGATATTGGCGGCGTAATAACTGTCTGCCCGGTTTTGAAAGGCTTCCAAACCCATTCATCCGCCTCTTCATAAACCTGTCCGGGCGGGGAGTAATCGCCAGATTCGGGAGATTCTGAGTCCATGAGGAAAACAAGGCGACCATTTCGCTCCGCCATTAAATAGGCAAAGCGTATCGGATTTGCTGTATCAACCAGACGCATTAGGCCGATCTTTGCCATACTATATTCAGAAAGTTCAATATCCTCTTCACTGCCCGATAATTCTTCGACATGCTGGGGATGCAGCAGCGATTCCAAGGACTTTACTAACCCAATAGCTTCTGATGATGCAAGCTGCTTATATTTGTGCCACTCATGAAGTAAATACAGACCGCTCATTAGCAAAACAATTACAGTTGCAAAAATAAGAATATACTTTTTTCTTTTTGGGACGTGCGGCGGACCGGATACCCTTTCTGTTTGGCCGTTTGACATAGATTTAATAGTCATAATGCCTCCTCGTGATTGAAAAAAGCCCGTCTCTTTTATCTCTTTCAGTTTGACATTCAGTATAGGAAATTGACTATTCCACTATATCAGATTACTTTCGTCAAGCTAATAAAAACAAAGCACCAGAATCATATGGCAATTATAACATCATTTAATAAATCTAACCACAGCAATTTGATTAATGTGTATATACGTAGAAACTAAAAATAAAAAAACAGCAGCAGAGCGGCGCCGGGGGAGGACACCGCTCTGCTATGCCGTTCAATTCAGTACGCCGGGTTATTATTGGCCCGTGTCATATGTTCAATACAGGTGACATGACAGATCTATACACTCGTAATCATAAACTGTACCATCTTCCGTGTATGCTTCAAAGTGAAGAAACGCCGGGTAATTTACGCCCCGGTCCTCCATCTGGTCGACAAGGGTTAGCTTGACATCCACCATGTTCTCATCAGTCATCTCCAGAACCTTGTTTAGTAACGCGGAAACAGGAATACAAATGCTTTTCATGATGCACCCCTTTCACATATATTTTACTCCACAGCTACCCTTATCACCATTTTCATTATAGACGCAACAGCAGAGCGAAAGCTGTCGAATTATGTCATATGGTATTATTTTTAGAAAACGTATAAAAAATATACAAAAATATGGGCGTTTTGTGGCGGAACGCAAACAGGAATCGGTTTGTACATAGATTTAATGCGCGAATTGTCGATGGTCATATTATTCTTATCTTCGAGGCAGTCCGCTTTTTCGAACCGGAAAAATGCGTCAAATTAGGATATTAATGTTTAAAAACTGAATAAATCACTGAAAAAGTTGAAAGGAGTGCCATATGTTTTGGCATATAGCTTATGTTGACATTTACTTGTGTTTCCATTATATTTAGTAGAGTTATTACGTCATATAAAACTGGACAAAAGGTGGTAGAAAAATGAAAAGGATAAGAACAATTGCACTTGTTGCGGCGTTCGTGATGGTATTCGCGCTTATCACGTCCGGCTGCGAGAAGAAATCAGGTACAGACGGCACCGATAAAGCCTAAAAAATCGGAATCAACACGTGGGGCTCCGGTGTGCCAATCCTTGATATGTTCGGCGATGAAAAAGAGTACGCCCTGGGCGTGCTGGGCTGCACAGTCATGAGATACAGCGATGATTTTACAGCGGACAAAGAACTTGAAAACATTCAGAATATGTGCTCTGCCGGCGTTGACGGCATCGTAGCGAACGGCGCGGCGGTTTCCACCGTTCCCCAGATGGCTCAGGTCTGTAAGGACGCCAAGGTTCCTAT
>JAAZFB010000457.1 GCA_012511915.1 Clostridiaceae bacterium | reverse complement strand
TTTCAATTCCTTGTTTATAGAGTAGCTCTATCGTCTTTTTGTCTTCTTCATTAAATCCGATAACAAGTGAACCATTCTTTTTATACTTTACGCCAAGTTCTTTTGTTATCTTTTCCATCATTTGCGAGCCGCGAACATTTAGTTTTGCTTTCAGACTCCCGCACTTCGCATCAAATCCCCCGTGTACAATTGCAGAATTAGCCTTTGTTGCACCCATTGCAACATCATTTTCTTTTTCAACTATGCAAACACATAAATTGTATTTAGCTAATTCCCTTGCTGTCATCGCACCTATAATTCCGGCACCTATAATCGTTATATCGTACATAATCTCTGCCCTTTTAAAAAAATTCTTTACAAACTATATAAAATATTATATTATGAATGTGCAACAAAAATCAACAGTGGCGGTATAATTGGCAGTTTTCAAATATTTTCATGCAGATTGTGCAACAATGAGCAAAGAAAGGTGAGAAATATGTACAGTAACGAAAGAGAAAAGGAAATTTTAAATTTACTGAAGCAAAATAACTTTGTAACAGTCGAATACCTTGCAAAAAAAATACACATCAGCCCATCAAGTATAAGACGAGATTTGAAAAAACTTGAAAAAAGCGGATTGATAACAAAAAGTTACGGTGGCGCCGAAATCAAGAGCTCTGTGAACAAACAAATACCTTTTTATTTAAGAAGTCATAAAAACACAAAAGAAAAAGCTTATGTTGCCATGAAGGCGGCAACGCTTGTTAAGCCCGGGGATATTATTTTTTTAGACAGTTCTACCAGCACATATTTTATGATTGAACATTTGGGAAATATTAAGGATATTACTGTTATAACAAACAGTCTTTCAAGTATGGCAGCTCTTTCCGAATACAATGTAAATACATATCTTGCAGGGGGACGCCTAAACCCCGAAAATCGTTCCTGCTTTATCGGAGCACAAGCAGAAGAAATGTTTAATTCAATACATGCTGATTATTGTTTTTTTTCAGTACAATCACTCACTGCTGACGGTGATTTATATGACTGTTTTGCAAATGAAATTACACCAAGAAAACTTATGATAAAAAATGCAGAAAAAAAGGTTTTCCTCTGTGATAACAGCAAGATTAACCATTTTTCTGCATATAAGCTGTGTAATGTTTCTGAAATTGATTATATTATAAGCGACATAGATATTGAGAACTATCTTAGCACTAATTATGATAATATTTCTTTTATAAAATGATTGATTTTTAGCGGACTTTACAGCAAGAATGCTAATATTGATTTTTTTCATCAAAAAACGCAACGGATTATACGTTAAAAAATGTCGGTCACTGTTTTTTGACACATTATTCTACACTGAAATGTTTATAGCTGATTGCTAATAGGTCTGCCAATTCGAAAGTTCACATACACCTACTCTTGACATAAGGCTTTTAACTTTATAATAGTCACCGGGAGGCAGGCTATCTACACCTCCCCCGGTATCACGCAAGCTATGTAATGCTCAGCAACCATATTCTTTGCGGCATCGCTAACCTGCGGTTTTCCATCCGGATAGATTGTGCCTAGCTTTACAAAAGTAAGAATTCGCTCATCAGGGAAAAATCCATTAAGCCTTGATCTTTCGTTTGCGATATCCTGAGTCATATGTCCCGCCGAATAGTTATAGCTTGAACCGTCTGAAGAGAAGAATCGCTGTAATACACTGCCGAACTTGATGTGTTTTCCGAACGGTTCAGTTTTGCAAGAATTGAATGTACACCATCGGGTACATCTAACCCCATCAGGTCATATTCAACGTCCAAAAGACTAACCTCTCCCTTGTTATACAGCGTCATTGTAGGCTCGCCTATGACAAATTTATCATATGTGCTGATGTTTTTTATCTTTTTATTTTTATTAAACCATTTCAAAATTCCACCTCCCGCCACCTAAGGATTGATACTAAACACTAATTAAAAACCAACTAAGATTTGCGAGGTTTTTTCTGTTCGGGTTTTGAATTTTGAGGGCGAATAACCATTGATATTTAACCGAACGATGAACAAAACATATTTTTATGGACAAAACAATTATTATTTGTTACAATATAAAAAAGGGGAGATGGTAATGCAAGCTGGCATAATTAACAATATAAGCATACCTACTATTGGTTTCGCACACCATTTTTATACAGATAAGAGTTACCATGTTAATTATGGTTTCCAAAAAAGTATTGAGATTGTATATATTAAAGTAGGTAGCCTTTTTGGAGAATTAAACGGATATAATTTTGAGGTAAGTGAGGACAATTTTTTAATATTATTTAGACATTTGCCAATCCGACTTTATACAGACGGTAAAAATCCCCATTCTCATTGTAGTATGCAGCTTTTATTAGATTACGATTTTGACTTTTTTATGAACAATTCAAATAAAAAGTCAGGACTTATTTTGCCATTTGTAACTCCCTCATGTACACAAACCGATTGCTTAAAAAAAGATCTTTTTTCAGCAATTTCCGATATTAGTATGTCAAAAGATGAAAAGCAACTATCCTCCGCCATTACTGGGCTTAACATACTGAAAGAATTAAGCTCTATTTATCAAAAAAAGCTACTGGAAAACAAAAGCCCTTACTCTATCTTAGAATATCAGACAAAAAAATACATTGCATCAAATTTGCGAAATGTACTGACTCTTTGTGATATTGCTAAACATCTAAACAAAACACCAAATTATCTAAACTATGTTTTTAAAAAGGAATGTGGGATGAGTATTATTCAATATAGTAACAAGGAGAAAATCCGGCTGATATGTGAAATGATACAATACCGTGATATTCCTTTTAAGGTTGCTTGCGAAAACGTTGGCATCAGTGATATATCATATGCCTACCGTATGTTTAAAAAGTACATAGGAATTACACCAAAGGAATATTTGTTGAGTCATATAAAAACTAACTAGCTACTAGTACTCTGTCAACCCTCATTGTATTTGTCGGAGCCTGCCTCTATTATATTTAAACCCATTGAATCAATTTCGTCGGGTAAACTGTCAGTAATAATTGCATCAACAGAAACATTTCGAGAATAGCTTACCACAGAAGATATGAAAAACTTAGAGGAATCCATTAGTACATATTTTTCGTCAGAACATTTCATAGCAATTTCATTCAATCGCGCAGTAAAAAAATCTGTTGTTGTGAGTCCATTGCTCTCAGAAAAGCCATCCGTCCCAAGAAAGCATTTGTTGAAATGAAGTAGTTTAAGCATTTCCTCTGCCAAATAACCGCAAAAGTCTTTACGGTGCTCTCGGTACATCCCGCCAACAAGTGTAACATTGGCATTTTTAAGTAGCTCCAGATTTACTAAAGAATTTGTAAATATAGTAATATTTTTAAGATTATCCCTTTCTATGCGCTCAGAAATGGCTGCAGCAAATCTGGCAATTGTGGTTCCAGAGTCTAAGAATATAACATCCGAGGGCTTAATCAGCTTTGCTGCTGTTTGCGCTATTAATATTTTGCTTTTTGAGCGTTGAAACTCCACTCCTTCATATGAGTACTCAATATCCATTATTGCTTCAGAAATTAGACGAATGCCACCGTAATATCTAAGGCACTTTCCAGACTGTTCCAATTTAACAAAAAGCCGCCTAACCGATGATTCCGACACATCGAGAAAATGTATTGCCTCGTTAACCGAAATGGTTTTATTTATTTTAAGATAATCCAAAAGCTTAATCTCATTTATTTGCAATCTCTTCATGTCATCCACCTCACTTAACTTTTATTTGTATTATATATGCTTTATTGTTATGATGTCAATAATCAAAAAATAATCAAAAAGTGAATGCATCATTCAAAAACATTCAAAAATCCATTCAAAATGGAAGTTGACTTGCCGATAAGCCGGTGATAAAATTAAGTTATTAACAAAGTATTCTTTGACTATTTCTCATATATTGCAGTTAGGCTTTTGCTGAAAGAATATATCAATAATCCTTAATAAGAAAGATAGGTAAACGATATGAAAAGTATAAGAACACCTTATTTTGAAATTGGGACAAAAAATTACATATACGGGGATAAAGTTCTTGAATATGCCAAAGTTGCAGATAAGGCGGCAGAAAAATATGATATTGATGTTTTGTTTATTACACCCGCTGTTGAAATAAGGCGTATTGCAGAAAACACAAAAAATCTTATTATACTTGCACCATATATGGATACACTCCGTCCAGGGCGTGGAATGGCTGATGTTTTGCCTGAAGCTCTTAAGGCCGCAGGGGCACAAGGCGTAGTAGTAAATCACTGTGAAAAACCAATGTCACTACCGCAAATCAGATGTACCATAGAAAGAGCTCGTGAACTTGATATGATGGTTTTTGCATGTGCTGATACTGTAGCAGAGGCAAAAGCAATTGCACAATTTCACCCCGACATATTAAATCCGGAACCTTCCGAACTTATTGGTGGTGGCGGAAACGGTGTAAGTGATATGAAGTATGTAAAAGAAGTTATAAAGGCTATAAAGGAAATAGACCCCGATATTCTTGTAGAACAGGCTGCGGGAATCACAAACGGTCAACAAGTGTATGATTTTATTATGGCAGGTTCGGAAGCAGCAGGGGCGGCTTCTGGTATAATGAACGCGCAAGACCCTATCGCAATGATAGACGAGATGATTGCCGCTACCAGACGTGCCGCAGATGACTTGAAAAAGATATAGGGGGGAAACTAAAATGGTATACAAGAAAAAATTCAAAGTACCGTCCAACGACAAAATTACAACCTTTCACAATGTTACTGAGGAAGCTAAAAAAGCTGTCAAAGAGTCAAATGTACAAAATGGTATAATGGTAGTGTATTCAAGGCACACAACATGTAGTGTAACAACTCAGGAATGTGCTTTTGATATGTCTATGACAGGCCTTGAAACCCTTCAGCAGGATCTTGTTGATGTGTTTGAACGCATTGTTCCAGAATGTAGGCGTGAGGGAATGTATCTTCACCCAGGACCAAAAGCACTAAAATTTGCCGAAGAGCATGATGAAGATGCAAGAGGTTGCCATAATACCGATGCTCATCTTAGATCATCTATCCTCGGAAGAAGCGAA
Organism: Clostridiaceae bacterium; assembly: GCA_012511915.1. Lineage (GTDB taxonomy): Bacteria > Bacillota > Clostridia > Monoglobales > Firm-18 > JAAZFB01. The sequence continues at coordinate 2,785 of JAAZFB010000457.1, read as the reverse complement.
TCAATTGTAATTTCTGATGGTGAAATGGATCTTGGCGATTTCGGTTTTATATATTTTATTGATTTTGATACTACACGCGCAAGAGAGCGTACTGTAAACCTTATGATTATAGGCGAATAATCCATAAATGGCTTTATTCACCATAAATGGATTTTCTTGCGCCCTCAATCAAATTCACAGCGTTATTATACATAATATCTTCAATATCTTGTCGGCTAAGGTTTAAGGTTTCAGCGGCACGCTTGAACGCCAATAGTTCCTCATAAGCAAAAAAGGTAATCTTCTCAGCCTCTTTAGCAGATACTTCTCGCAGGTGAGAATCCTGCTTAGGGTCTCCATACAGTCCGGGAGGAATTAAATTAACATACGTACCGTTCTCTTCAATACGCCTGCAACGCATACGCAAAATTGGCATATCTGTACCAAACATAACATGTTTAACCCCGGCGCTTTGAATAACCTCTGTAATGGCGCTCTCACAACAGTTTGCAGAGAAGTCAAACATAAGATCAGGTGCAGCACTCAACACTTCAAAAGCATTGCCTATATCACTCTCCACATAAGCTCTGCCTACATGGGCAATAATTAAACGTACATTAGGATAATCTTTTTTTATTTCTAGAATTTGCGCCAAATTTACCGGGTCTTTCAGCCGTCCGTCTCTAGGTATGTGGAGCATAACAATGGCGTCCATTTGATTAAGGCGTTCCAACTGATGTCTGGGAAAGAAATCATAAATTCTAATTTCATTAACCGAAAGGTATTTTGGTGTCTTATTTAAATATGATTTTAGCCCAAGAAAACCGCCTGAGCGAATAATATTTTCAATTTCATCTGCGCTTTGTGTAGGGCTACTGTAATATAATGCTGGGAAACCGGATCTTTTTGAGCTTTCTGATACATACGCATTGTTTTTATCAGATCCACCACCACTGGCAAAGATTAATGCTTTTACATCCTTGCCGGGAAACATCAAAAGATAAGTCTCCTGCAAATCCTCTATGCTATTATCTGCCGCAACCATACTTGGCCAAGTTACAGTTCTCTTTACTTCACCAGGAATTATTGGTTTGGGATCATTTAGAGCTTTCAACCATACATGGGTGTGTATATCAAAGATTTTATCTGGAAGAAAATCCTTTAGTTCTTGTTCATAGATTTTTTTATCATATGCCGTCACTTCAAATAGTGCCATTTTACTCACTCCTATAAGTTATATTAAAAGTTCAGCCTTTCGCTTGTATTCAGCAAACAAAGGTGCTAATACTTTTGTCTTAGCTAAATTCGGCTGCAATATATGCTCCTTCACCGCTAACTGACGATAGCCGTTTTCTACGTTTTCATACAAACCACATCCAACACCTGCCATCACTGCTGCACCTACACAAGCTAAATCTGCGACCTCCGGAATACGTACTGGGAGGCCCGAAATATCTGCAACCAATTGTGCCCATACAGGACTTTTGGATGCACCGCCTGAAAGAATAATACCCTCCTTTGACGGTTTTGCCTTAAATGTTTCCATCATCCACAATATCTGGAATACAACACCCTCCATCACAGCCAAGGCTAGATGAAATCGGTCATGGGACAAATCTAAACCAATGAAGCTTGCTCTCTTAAGTTTTTGTTTTCCCCCAGCTTTTCCAGTAAACGGATAAAAAAACAAGCCATCCTCCGCTGCTTTTCTGTGTATAACCTCACGGTTAATCACATCGTAAGACATCTCCTGCTCTTTGCCAACATATTTACGTAGCCAATCAAGGCACACACCGCCAGAAGATAATGACTGCAATGAACCCCACAGACCGGGCACAGCTGCAACAGACTGGCTTAGGCAGGAATCAAAGTCCGGTGATTCGTTCATTGCAGTCACCACCCAACAAGTTCCGGAACCAATTAAAATATCTCCTGCATTCGTAGCCCCGGCACCTATTGCCACAGCATATTGGTCATGGGCACCTGATACTAAGACAGTTTTGGTATTAAGCCCCAACTCGTGTGCAGCCATTTTTGTCAATTGCCCTATTTTTTCTCCTGAATGTACAATTTTTGCTAGCTGTTTTTCATGTACACCGGAAAAATTTAGAAGTTTCTCGTCATAAATGCCACATCTAATATTGCTCAGCTGGTTGATACCGGCATTAGATAAATCAATCGCTGGAATTCCCGTTAATTTCATAGAAATATAATCGGGAACAGTTAAGAAAAATTTGGTTTGTTTAAAAACATCAGGCTCATTTTCTCTTAGCCAGCGGATTGCTAAGGCAGGCAGCCCATTACCCAAGTGCCAGCCCGTGGTAGCATACATCACATCATCGCCACCAACTTCTTCCATAAAGGTTTCTTTTAGTGCAGCGCTGCGTTGATCGTTCCAAACAATAGCAGGGCGCAGTGAGTGGCCATCATTATCTACAGGTACAACCGTTCCACCTTGAGTGGATAAAGAAATAGCCACAACATTTTGAGCAATATCTTCCTGACAACACACCTCACGAACGGTTTCCACCACAGCCTGCCACCAGTCCTCTGCACTCTGCTCACTCCAGCCCACCTTTGGCGTGGTGAGAGAATATTCCCGATACGCACGTCCTAAAAGCTCACCATCTGACGAGAATAGTAGCGTCTTTGTTCCTGTAGTTCCTATATCAATACCTAATATATACTGTTTCATAATTCATCCTTACAGGTTGTCTACCATAAGGTCCCCTTCTAAGAAAACCTTTTGGATTCGAACCATATCATCAATGATAATAATATTAGCCTTTTTACCTACCTCTAATGT
>JAAZFB010000456.1 GCA_012511915.1 Clostridiaceae bacterium | reverse complement strand
TTCCCGAAGGTTACCCCGACACTTGTTCAGCCCCTCGTTTATCCGTGACATAAAAGCCATTGCCCTTGTAATGCACAGTCACAGGCTGCCAGACTTTGCGCAAGGTGGGCGTTTGGCAGTCAGGGCAGACGGTGATCGGGTCGTCGGTGTAATGCTGGAAGAACTCGAAGCGCTTGCCGCATTCGGTGCACTCGTAGACGTAGAGCGGCATCACTTACTCCTTGCGGCACTTTTCCCTGGTTCAGGAATCCAAGTGACATCATAATCAGAGTCTTTGTAGTTGATATTTTTTAGAATATCAGCGACACGCCTTGCCTTGATACCCATTATTCTACATATTTCATGATTCTGATGCCCAGCATCGTGTAGTTCTCTTATTTTTGTTACTTGATTCTCGGTTAAATTATCTGCGCGGCTCTTTTTCCAAACGAAGTTTTTATCAGGGTATCGCTCGTTTTTCAACACCCTATTGATCGTAGTTTTGCCAAACCCTGTTATTCCGTTGATTTCTTTGACGGACTTACCAAGTTTATTGAGTTCCCTAATTCCCTTACATATTGCAGGATTAAGTTTCTCTTTAGGGTTTTTATCATAGCCGCCTGATCTTTTCCGATCTTGCATATTATCATAGTGAGTGCCTAAATATAGGTGGTCTGGATTACAACAACGCGGATTGTTACATTTGTGACAAACAAATAACCCGTCTTTTATTTCGCCTCTGAACAATTCATAAGATAAGCGATGAACGTGATATTCTTTCTTTTTGAAAGTTAGTCTTCCATAGCCCTTATTTTGGACTACTGACTTTTGCCAGTTCCAACAACCGGTATTTGGGTCAACCTCAATATTGCTTAATAAAGCTGTCTTTAAGTCTGGGTATTTTGATTTTGCCATTGTTGCCTCCTAAGCAACTCCTAATTGATATTGCTTGGGAAGGTGGTTAGGAAGGCCACTTTTCGTGCTGCAGGCACTATCCCAAGCGCATTGATTTTACCATCTTTATTATAACACAAATGGCTTACCACAGTTCCATCGCAACTGGTTCATGGATTACCGGTTGCACTCCAATCTGACATCCAACGCGCTTTGCCTTGCCATTCGTTACAACACGCAAGTTCACAAACGCGCCCCCAAGCGGTTTAGGTACCATACCCTTTTCTACAGCCCAACCTTTAGCCCCGTCGTTATATTCAGACTTATAACCAGGAGTCCGAATGTGGTGTTGTGTGCTGAAGATTACCTTGCCAGAATCGCTTACACTTTCCTGGACAATCGGGACATAATAGGCATTGTGATTATGCCCATTGACAACAATATCTGCGCCGTTCAAATAAACAGCTTGCCGGTTAGTCTGAATAACGCCCCTTGTTACAGGTGAATCCCCACCGGCTCCATGAAAATATTTCATTTTGATACTTGCACGCCCGCCGGAAGCGCCTTCAAGCATGAAGCGTACCCACCCGCCATAACCGCCATGTAGAACATTCCCGCCATATTGAGTATTGAGAATCCAAATAAGGCGGTCATTCAATGAGATGTTAGCGTTTTTGAGAGTAGCCGTTTCGTGGTTGCCGTCACTAATCAGCACAATGTTTTTGGCAAATGGGCTTAATATTTTGGCAACATCCTTGACTACAAAATCAAAGTAATCATTTCGCCGGTATTCAGGCCGTAATTCATCTAATGATCGTCTCGGATCAAACCGCCCTTGCATTGCATCGAAAATATCCCCAAACAGGAATATCATCGCATTTTTGTTTACCGCATCCTGCATATCCGCAAGCAATATATCACGGTTGCATGAGATAGCGTCAACATGTAAATCCGATGCGAGAAAAAGCGTGTGTTCTATATTCCCGCCGGAATAGTCTATTCTGACAGTTGTTACTGCGCCGTTCTGGTCTGTTCCGCTCATGCTAGATTGCTCTGCACAACGAATGTACACTTGGTTGAGTAATACTTTGCCGCCCCGATTTCAACGTAAGCCTGCACCTGCCAGCGACCAACCGTGTCAATGTCACCGGCAATGGTTGTATATTTCAACTTGCCGTCCGTGCCGTCGCTGTCAAACTCCGCGTCCACATTTT
>JAAZFB010000455.1 GCA_012511915.1 Clostridiaceae bacterium | reverse complement strand
GTATAATACTATTCCTCATTTAAAATATTGACAAACTTTTTTTGTCAATAGCGGCCGCAATCAGCGGCCGTTATAAGGAAAATAGTATTTACTAATTCGCAATTAATGAAATTTTTCTAACGCGAATTAGTATAATACTATTCCTCGATAATAGTATAAATACTGTGAGCCGGAAAGGGTAAAAAAATGAATACGCAAACCGTAAAAAAATCAAAAATCAGGAAGCTGAGTATCACTTCCGTAATGGCGGCAGCATCGGCTATTTTAATGTTTATCGAAACACCGTTACCGTTTTTCCCCTCTTTTTTGCAAATTGATGCCAGTGACCTGCCCGCGGTGTTATGCTCATTTGCGATTGGCCCGGCATGGGGAATTGCTGTACAGCTTATTAAGAACCTAATACATATGTTAGCTACCAAAACAATGGTTGCCGGAGAAGTGGCTAACTTTCTAATCGGTGCTGCTTTTGTATTGCCGGCAGGGGTGGTATACAACAAAATACATACAAAAAAAGGCGCGATATTAGGGCTTACTCTTGGTACAGTTTTTATGACTGTGATAGGTATCCTCACAAACTACTTTATTACCCTACCCTTGTATTCAAGGCTTATGCCTATAGATGCAATTATTGAATTGTCTTCAAAGGCAAATCCATATATAAAAGATGTTTTCACGCTTATACTGTACGGAATAACACCGTTTAACTTTTTTAAAGGCGTTGCAATTTCACTGCTCTCGTTGCTTATTTACAAACCGCTCTCGCCCATATTGCGCTATACTAAACAATAAATCCTGTATGAATAGGAGCAAACACATGCTACACGAAAAAATTCTCGGTGAATTCTCCGCAATCCCGAAAATAAAAACAAAGGATATCGACACATACAATAAAAGACTTATTAAAAATGCCACTGATGTCAGCGAAATCAAGGAATATATTTTGACCCACCAAATTTTGCATCGCACATATTTTCAGGTGTCCTTAGGTCTATTGACAAGTGTTGAACAGCAATTTTCTTTCTTAGAGGACAATGCAGATTACTTGCAAGACTGGTGGCATGTTGACCAGCTTACACAGTTTTTATTAAAGCCAATCAATTTTGAGTTTGCCTTAGGCAAAGCAAGCGAATATGTTACTTCTGCCAAACCATTTATACGACGTTGGGGATATGTGCTTTTCTTGGCAGGTCTTCAAAAGGATGCCAATAATACAAAGCCGATTTTATCGTTAATGAAAGATGATGCAGAATACTATGTCCAAATGGCAGAGGCTTGGCTCTTATGCGATTTAGCCGTTTTCAATCCCGAAGACACCATTGCATTTATTGAAAACTCCTCCCTGGATTATAACATACTCGGCAAGGCCATTCAAAAAATGGTGGACTCCTATCGCATCAGTAATAAAGACAAAAAATATGTGAAGTCGCTCCGGGCAAAAATAAAAAGCAGATAAAAAAAATATTGGTTTTTTCAGGCAACAGCTTTTAGCACTACAGCGAACATTCGGCGTATGACAGATTTTTAAAATGATTTTTTTCAGGTGAATCAGCGAAAATCGGGCAATACTTTGTGTATTGCCCGATTTTTGATGGTTTGCATGGCGGAAAATCATTCAAAATATGGTGCGCGTCCGATGTGTTCGTTGTAGTGTTGGTAGCTTGGTATTATCCATATGTTTTATCTGCTTTTTTGTCATTCTCCGAAAAAGATTAACTGCTCGAATAAAGGATTTAGACTACTTCCCGTACCTATTACTTTTACGGTATCCGTTTTGCTTATTGTCCTATTTAAATCTATGAAGCATTCACCCGAAGTAAGGGTAAAGTTTTTTATAAACTTCATCTTTCCGGTTACATCATAGCACGCTATGAAAACCTTTTCGTTCTCGACAGTCTCTGCATTGCTAGCAGATATAAAAAGCTTGTTCAAATAAATGGTGTTTTCGCCAATTTCGTCATAATCAAAGTATGAATACTCAATCTTGGCGTTTGTGCCGATACCGTTTGCCATACCCACCACCGGTACATCAGCCTATAATTGCTTTATTGAAGAACTCTTAGGTATTAAATAAATACGCGCCGCCTCACTAAAATCAGTTGTAGTGCCCCATACCGAACCAGAACTATAG
>JAAZFB010000454.1 GCA_012511915.1 Clostridiaceae bacterium | reverse complement strand
GTATTGTATTTCATAATAATCACCGGACACATTTGTAACGCTTTCAATATCACTGGCAGCAATGGTAATTTCATCTGTGCCTGCCAAATCTTTTCTGACATAAAGAGCGATAGGATCATCATCATATGAATTATCATACGAAACGTAAAGAATTACATTATAACCAACTAAAGATTTAATGTTTGTAACGCCTGCATCAATAGTAACCATGTTGCCTTTTGCGAACTCATCATCTTCATATATTGAATCATAAGCGTTAACAACTTCGATTTTAACCTGGTTCTGTTTATTAGCGCTTGACAAATCATAGGATTCTATAACAGTTGCCTTAAGCTTAACTATGTCAAGATTTTCGCTAAGTAGAGTTTTTCTGTCTGTTGTGCCACTACCGTCATTGATAACATATTCAATATATGTACCAAAACCGGTTTGAGTCATCAAAGGTACATCAAGCGCATTAAATGCCATTTGAGCGACTTGACCTCTGTTTATAGCAACGCCGCTTGTACCTTTAACGCCTGTTGTAATTCCCCTTTGTTGAGCAATTGTCAAGTAGCCTACAGGATAATTTCCGTCCGCAGCAGGCTCTTAACAAAGTGCTACAACACACATTTTAACGGCTTGCTCCTATGTTACATTATCTTCCGGGCCAAAGTTACCGTCACCATAACCGTTAACTATACCGAGGTTGGAAACTATGTTTATGTAACCTGCTGCCCAATGTGTTGAAGGAACGTCTGCAAAGTCAGTTGTCCCTGTTGCGCCGTCTGCCTGTGCTTCTTGACCAAGCATTCTGACGATGATTGCTGCAAATTCTGCCCTGGTAATGTCGCCTTCGGGCTTAAATGTTCCGTCTTCATAGCCGGTGAACAAATTAATGGCAGCGCCCAATTCGATTGCTTCTGCATAAGAGGCGTCATCAGCAACGTCTGAAAATACCGCTGCAAATGCAACTGTACTCATAACCATTGTCAATGCAATAACTACCGCTAATGCTTTTCTGAGATTTTTCATTGAAAATCCTCCCTTATAAAATTTTTTTAATTTACTTTTTGAAAGAGCAAAAAACATTGAAAGTTATACGTCTCTTTCTCCCGTATTTACTTTTTGGCAAATTATCCGTAATTATGTATAAATATCTGTTTTAGACACGGAACAATATTACCACATCTTGTTACTGAACTGATTATATCACCTGAGTATTACTTCGTCAAGCCTTGTAATAGAAATGTAAAACTATGTAACAATTCTGAAACTTTAGAGTTTTTTGCTTGTATTTACGGCTGCAGCAATAAAATCCTTGTACAGCGGATGTGCGCGATTAGGGCGCGACTTAAACTCCGGATAGAATTGCACCCCCACAAACCAAGGGTTATCATTGTATTCTATCGCTTCAACAATTTCACCGTCTAAAGACCTTGCGGCAAAAACTAAACCCGCTTTTGCAAGAGTTTCAATATAATCTTTATTGACCCCATATTTGTGCCTGTGGCGTTCGTCTATCTCACAATTTGAATACGCGTTATAAATCTTTGTGTCCTTTTCAAGTATGCAGCTGTGCTTGCCTGAACGCATTTCACCGTTTTCGGTGTTTTTTTGCCCCGGTAACAGGCAAACAACAGGGCACTTATCGGATGAATCGAACTCTGCACTATTTGCATCTTCAAGCCATGCAACATTACGTGCAAACTCCACAACCGCAAGCTGCATTCCAAGACATATACCGAAAAACGGCACTTTATTTTCACGCGCATATTTGATTGCCAATATCTTGCCGTCTGTACCACGAGGGCCGGAGCCATCCGGCACGATAATACCGTCTGCATCTTTTAAAACTTCGTCGACATTGTCCGATGTAACGTCCTCGGAATTAACCCAATTTATCTCAATATTCACCCCATGTGATATACCGGCATGGGTGAGTGACTCGACAATGCTGATATATGCATCGTGCAGCATCACATATTTCCCGACAAGAGCAATTTTAACGTTACCGCGTAAGGATTTATGTTTTTCTACAATAGTACTCCATTCTGATAGATCCGGCGGCGCGCAATCCAGTTTCAACCTTTTGCACACTACTTTTCCAAGCCCCTCAAGTTCAAGCTTAAGAGGTACCTCATACAAGCTTTCGGTATCCATGTTTTCTATTATACATTCGGGGGATACATTACAGAATAATGCAATTTTATCGCGGAGTTCTTTCGGTAAATTCATTGATGTTCTGCATACTATTATATCGGGCTGAATTCCAAGC
>JAAZFB010000453.1 GCA_012511915.1 Clostridiaceae bacterium | reverse complement strand
GTTATTGACAATGCAAATCTTTTATTGTATTATATATTTGTTAATAATTCTAATTATTGTGTTAATTTATAACATGCTTAATGTGAGAAATGTAATAGAGTTCTGTTTAGTATTTGAGATAGCATGAAAGGATATAAGCCTATGAAAGACCGCATTTTGCGCATTAAACAACATGTTCATGAACAAGGTGAGGTTAAACTCAGTGAATTGGAAAAAATTTTCCCCGATGTCTCAGCAATGACACTTAGGCGTGACTTAAAAAAACTTGAAGATGTTGGGGAGGTTGTGCGGATAAAAGGCGGTGCAAAAGGAATATCTCATCTATCGCACATTAAAGAAGAGTTCTATTCAAAGCGTATTATGGAAAACAGGGCAGAAAAATATTTGGCCGCTAAAAAAGCATTTGAATACATACAAGAGGACCGGTCGATATATTTGGATTCGGGTACTACAATAATGTATCTTGCTCAGATGTTAGAAAATCAAAAGTTGTTTATCACTACAAGCGCACCGAATATTGCACTTGAATGTGCAAAAAACTCCAATGCCACGATAAACCTTATAGGCGGCACACTCAGCCGTGAAAATCTTTCTCTTTCCGGTATAAATGCTGTTAGTTTCCTTGATAATATAAATATAGACATTGCATTTTTGGCATCTTCGGGTTTTTCATTTAAAAATGGTTTCACAGCGGGGAATTATGAGGAGTGTGTAATAAAAAAATTCGTCGTTTCAAAAGCAAATAAAACAATTGTGGTAATGGACAGTACAAAGTTTGGTAAAAATATGCCGTTTACGTTTGCACATCTTTCTGATATTGAGCTGTTAATAAGTGATGAAAATGTTCCGAAAGATTTGAAAAGACGTATTAATAATGATAAACTAAAATTAGTTTAAAGGAGGTTATAACAGCATATGGCAACTGCGGTTATTATGCCCAAACAAGGGCAATCGGTTGAAAGTTGTATTATCTCAAAGTGGCACAAAAAGCCCGGGGATACCGTCAAAGAAGGGGACATTTTGTTTTCTTACGAGACGGATAAAGCATCATTTGAAGAAGAGGCAAAGATCGGGGGAACACTGCTTGCAGTGTTTTATGAAGAGGGCGATGATGTTGAATGTCTGCTAAATGTATGTGTAATAGGCGAAGCGGGTGAAGATTATTCCGCATTTATGCCGGATGCAGCAGAAACACAGCAAATTCTCGAAACGACATCGGCAGCGCTGGCACAACAGCAAAATGCGCCTGCGATAGTTATTACCGAACAAAAAGACGAGACGGTAAAAATATCTCCGAGGGCAAGAAAACTCGCGGACAAAACCGGTGCTGACATCAGTCGTGCAATTCCTACGGGAGCAAATGCACGTATTATGGAACGTGATATTCGGGCGGTAGCTCTGCAAGGCATAAGACACATTGATGCTACGCAAGAGGATATGTATAAACAGACAGAAATTGATCAAACAAAAACAAACATAATTCCGGATGGCTTGGATTTTGAAGATGTTAATC
>JAAZFB010000452.1 GCA_012511915.1 Clostridiaceae bacterium | reverse complement strand
GACCGAAATCGCTCTTCAATATTGTACAAACGACTACAATGAAACCCTCATTTCATACGCCAACAATGTCCGGACAAGAGATGGCGGAACCCATGAAGTCGGCTTTAAAACCGGCATTACTCGCGCAGTTAACGATTTTGCTGAAAACAATAACTTGTTAAGGGGCAAAAAACTCGATGGTAGTGACATTCGTGAGGGCTTAACCGCCGTCCTTTCCCTTAAGATTCCGGAGGAAATCAACGAATTCGAAGGTCAAACAAAGAGCAAACTCGGAACAACAGAAGCAACCTACATTGTTCAAAATGTAATCTATAATAAATTCACCTATTATCTCACTGAAAATAAAGAAATAGCTATAGCTATTATCAAGAAATGCGTTGATAGTCAACAGGCCCGCATTGCAGCGAGAAAAGCTAAAGATGAAGCCCGTAACGCGAAAAAAGCTAAAAGCGAAATCATTCTTTCTGACAAATTGACTCCTGCCCAGAGCAAGGATTATAGACTCAACGAACTTTTTATCGTCGAAGGCGATTCCGCCGGTGGTTCAGCCAAGAAGGGCCGCGACCGACTCCATCAGGCAATCTTACCTCTAAGAGGTAAACCTCTAAATACAGATGGTGTTCCAGTGGCTAACGTTCTAAAAAACGAAGAAATAGCCACGATTATTAATACGATTGGAGCGGGCTTCGGTCAATCCTTCGATCTCGAAGATATCCGTTACGGAAAAATCATCATCATGACCGATGCTGATACCGATGGAGCTCATATTCAGACCCTCCTCTTGACATTTTTCTATCACTACATGAGACCGCTTATTACTAATGGCCATGTTTTTATAGCTGTTCCTCCCCTCTATCGTGTCTACAAAGAAGAAAAAGGTAAGATGGTTCAGGAATATGCTTGGGATAACGAAGGACTCGAAGCCGCCAAGAAAAAAATTGGCGCCGGTTATAAAATTTCACGATATAAAGGATTGGGAGAAATGGATGCTATCCAACTTAAGGAAACAACTATGGACCCCAAAACTCGCCTTTTAATTCAGGTCGATATTGAAGATCCGCTTCTAGCGGAAAACCGTATTGCCACCTTGATGGGTAAGGATATCGCCCTTCGCTGCAAATGGGTGGAAGAAAACGTCGATTTCCGTCAAATCGATAACTTTTTAAAGGAGGTCAAATAACTTATGGCAAAAAAACCTGAAGTTATAGTGGAAGAGACTTTTAAAGAAAAAATCTCGATTGAGCCTCTCGAAAATGTGATGGGTGACCGATACGCCACCTACGCTAAATACGTCATTCAAGACCGCGCTATCCCAGATGTCAGGGATGGTTTAAAGCCAGTTCAGAGAAGAATTATTTTCTCAATGTACAAGAGCAACAACTTGTTCAATAAACCAACCAAAAAGTGTGCTCACACCGTAGGAACCGTGATGGGGACCTATCACCCGCATGGTGACTCTTCCATCTACGAAGCACTTGCAAGAATGAGCCAGGACTGGAAGGTTCGTTATCCTTTGATTGATTTTCAAGGCAATAATGGATCAATCGATGGTGATGCCCCCGCG
>JAAZFB010000451.1 GCA_012511915.1 Clostridiaceae bacterium | reverse complement strand
GCTCTCGACAGGTTCTGCTTCCGCACCTTCTTCTATATCTTCACCCGCCTCTTCTTCTAAATCTTCATCTAAATTTTGATCGGGGTCTTCTTCTAAATCCACTTCTATATCTTCTTTTATATCCTCTTCTGTCAGCTCAGCCTGATAAAAGGCGACTATCTGGGCTCCTTCTTCCATATCAACATCATAAATCTGCAGATAATTGCCCGCTGCTACTCCGGTGGTAATATCAGCACCCGACTCATAATCTGCAAACAAATTATCTCCGGCTGTTGGAGCTGCGTCTCCTATCAGGGGTGTTGCAATCTCCTGCTCTGTTATATTGACAAGCAAGTTCCCATAAACATAGTCGGTAACCGTTGCTGAAGTGGCACTTGCCGTTTCTCCGGGAGACAAATTTACGGCCAGCATTGGCACAAACTCAGGCTCCGCTATGTAACCATTTGAATCTTCCGCCAATGCCGGTGTCGCACCGACAAATAAATGTAAAAGCACCGACACAATTAATATAACAGTCATCCTTCTTTGAATCGTTTTTAACATTCTTAATTCCCCCTATTCATAAATATTAAGTAATTCTCCTGAGCATCAACATTTAATCTCAATATTATTTCATCATCCTGTTACCCTTTTGCCGTAACCAAATCTACTGCATTCAAATATCGTCATTATCTTCAGGCTTTCCCCATACGGAAGGGAAGCCGAAATATCACAATACGGGCAAATTATTTCATGCGATGACATGAATGAGTCATCTTTTTTGCGGCAGCACTTTCCCATACAGGGGAACACTTCCTCATCCACGCCGCAGTTCTCAACTGGATTTTTTGTCGTATTAGGCATCTTAATCACCTCGCCGTATATTACGACTATTCTATATATCAACACAGCTATTGCTTTTAAACAATTATAAACCACCGGCAGTGAACAAAACCGTGAACATAACAGCAGTTTTTCATCTGTTTTTCCTTTTTTGACTTGCAATTTATGTTTTCTGCCTTATCTCGTAATATTATTGTGAATATTCTGTTCTTATGTTAAATTATAGTTAATCGGTATTAGTTGAGGAGTGAATCGGCATGTTCAATATACCAAGCGCAAGGCTGACGGTTCCCCGAGCCGCTACAGGAGAAATCGTACGTAAAAAATTAATAGATACCGTCCTTAACAGCCCCGCAAAGCTTGTGTATATACATGCCGGTGCGGGTCACGGCAAGACGACCCTTCTGTCGCAAGTTGCAAGTAACGCTAAAAATGTCGTTTGGCTTTCTCTGGACGGAGAAAACGATATTTACATCTTTATCAATGCGCTCTGCGAGGCTGTAAAGCAGACTTTCCCGGAATTTGAATTCTCCACGTCGGAATACCTGCCCTTTTCTGAAAAGAACAATTTCATCTCCATTCTTTCGGGCGCACTGGTATGCTGCATTGAAAATATCTCTAGTAATTTCATCGCTGTCATTGATGATCTACATACCATAGAAGAAGATGAGGTTAAGAAGCTTATCGCTTACCTGATAAAGTATCTCCCCGACAATGCCAAACTTTGTGTCGGCAGCAGAGAGGCTCCCCCACAGGAATTTTTATCGTTTAAAATAAGGGGTAGCATCACAGAACTAACCCAAAAGGAGCTTGCGTTTACAAGAGAGGAAATCGTCGGTTTCCTGGGTTTTGACGATCCTGCTATTTACGATTCCACGGAGGGGTGGCCTCTGGCCATCCGTTCTTTCCAGGTTTTGCTGGAGAACGGTATATCCATTGGCGACATTACTAACTACGGAAATGAAACGTTGTATGCCTACCTTTTCCGTGAATGCATCGCAAATCTGAACTCCGACATGGTGGATTTTCTCAAAAAAACTGCCTGCTTCGACGTATTGGACGCGCAGATGCTGGATTATGTCCTGAATAAAAAAAATACAAGGCTTATGCTGGAAAGTCTTGTATCCAGAAATATATTCACCATCAAAACAGGCGATGGGTTTTATCGATACCATGCGCTTTTCAGAAGCAGCCTGCTGGAAACGATAGATAATGACCAAATACCTTTACTGAGGCAGAAAGCCGCTCGGTACTATTTCGAAAATAAGCAGTATTCAAGGGCAGCCCAGTACGCCATTGAATCAAAGGATGACGAACTTCTCGTAAATATAATCCTTATATGTTATAGGGATTATATAAAAACAGGCAATTACAACGAGCTTCGGATATGGTTTCGGGCACTTAATGATGCGAATGTCGAACTAAACCCAAGAATTCTTGTGGCCAAAGGGGCGTTTCTGTCCGTTCTCGGAAATTTTGTACAGGCCAATGTATGCCTTGAAGCAGCTATACCCTTAATGAGTATGGACAATAAGGATCTTTATTTTGAGGCCATGGTACATAAGGCAAGGGTTCTTCGTAATTTCGTTTCATTCGAAGAATCAAACGCTCTGCTTGATGAGCTTTTAGCAAAGCTTGACGAGCCGACAGGGGAACTGGCATATTC
>JAAZFB010000450.1 GCA_012511915.1 Clostridiaceae bacterium | reverse complement strand
CTGTTGTTGCAATAAGATATCCTGATATTATAACAGTTAACATTTTCAAAAAGCCTTTATATGACTTCAATGACGATTAAGACATGTTCGGCTTTAAACCTCTATGGAAATATGACATTAAAATAGAAAATGGTTGTATAAAACTAAAAGATTACATTGTGAATGATATGAATATTAAGCCTTATGACACAATACAAATAGATTTTTTGAGCGGTATAATGTGCATCAGGGCATACCAAACACTGATGCTATATTAAATGTATTTCTACTTATCCGTGCAAGTGTTAACAAATATTTTCAGCAGTTCTTCAGCGGCGTTCAGTTGTTTTGGAGATAATTTCTTCAATAATTTGCTGATAGGGTCGGATTTAGAATGGGTATTTCCAAATAAAATATAATCGGAACTCACCTCTAAAATAGAACAAATTTCAACCAATGAATTTACAGACAACCCAGCTTTTCCACATTCCACCTGGCTGAGAAATTTTTCGCCGATATTTGCTTTTGATGATACGTAGTCCTGCGTATAAGGCTTTGCGTTGCGCGCTGACTTTATTCGCTGTCCGACGGCTTTGTAGTCGTATAGCACTGACACCACCTCTTAGTAATATTGTATCAGCAAAAAATAAAACATTAACTATATGATAACTATATAATATAGATTTAAACTTGACATATAAGCGAAATATGTATATAATTTACTGTGTAATATATACAATATGAATACATTATGTTATAATATGCAATATATGGAAAGAACAAAAAAATACCACATTGGAGGGAAAGCAAAAATGAAAAGCAAGAAAAAAATTAGAAATCCTAAAAGCAAATTTGACAAAATTATTGCTATTCTTATTGGTGTAATATTAATTGTTTTATTCACGGCAGGATATGCCATGTCATTTTTTGATTCTGTGATTGCTCCTGTTATTAAGTATGATACCAATATTATTTCTGATAGAATTAATAAGAATATTTCTTTTGACAGTAATTTTGAAGAGGAAGTTCCTATTATTGATATTGAAAAAGCATTAATAAATAACAAGCAATCAAATACTGAGGAAACAGGCCTTCCTACCATAAATATCGAAAGCATAAACGCTGAGTATAAAGATCACCCTGATTATGATACATATGAAATTAATATAAGCGAGGCATATTATATTGAAGAAGTTGACGGGGAAAAAATAAAGAAAGCATTTCCAATAAAAACAGGTGGAACTATTTCCATTAAAAGAGAAAAAAATGAGGAGCAAAGTAGCGAAGAAAAAGAGGAGCAAAATGGTGAAGAAAAGAAAGATACTAAAAAAGTTCCGATTATCAATCCCATTTTGGAGGACGATCCTAATGCGGAAATTTTCAAAGGTATTTTGTCTAAAAATAATTAAATTCTACTATTATAAATAAGGAGTTGCAGATATGAAAAATATGGGCAAAATACTATCAATCTTCTTGGTTATAACATTGATATTCAGCACACCGCTGAATATCTCGGTTGTTAGTGCTGATACCGGAGGTTCTTCCAGTAAAAACATTGACAAATCTTCGATTCCTGCTACTATTGTTAGCGGCACGTCAGTTTCTGATATTACTTTCGACAGACCTGTTGTGGCGCACGAGGATGCTCTTGTCGCCAGCATTGAGGTAACTGATGATGCCAATGAGGGTGATATTCAGCTCTTCAGCACAGATGATATTACTCCTTCGGAATTTAACACAATTTTTGCACCGAACGTAACAAACAGCATTCCCGAACAAAAGCTGTCATTTAAATCCTTTGCAAGCGAGGAGATATCATCCTACAACGGAGAGCTTACCTTGCGGTTTTCGGACATATCCCTGCCGGGGCGTAATGGTCTTAATTTAAATATCGGTCGTGTGTATCAGACAGCACAGGCAGATTTTGCTGCCAAAAAAATTATGCAGGTGAAAAATTCATACGGCGCGCTTGTAAACATTAACACATATGACGATTCTTCATACCTGAATGACCGATACAGCCTCGGTACTGGATGGTCGTTTAACTTTCCGTCAGTGCAGATTTCAAAAGACTATATTCCATACCTAATCGAAGACACATACGCATATGATGTAGAACAAAAGGTTTATTATCATACAGGTGATGGCGGAGTGTACTAGGCAGATTTTTCCTCATCTGCACCCTCCAGTCATCTTAAAAGGTATTATACAGACAATGCTGTATTTGTGCAAAATGATACATCATACAGCAACGATCAGATTAGATCATACTATTCCTTTACAGACGCAGATAAAACCGTCCAATACTTTGCTAATGATGGGCGTCTTATCGGTATCCGTGACAAGTTTGGCAACACGATAAAATTTGAGCATACCTTAAAAAATATTGTTAACCGTGTTCCCAACGGATGTTTTGAGAATGGTCTTGATATGTGGAACACATCATCAAGCGGCGTCACTCCCGTCTACACAGGAAGATACGACGATTCCGCACTACGCATGAACAGTAGTAGTTTTGTCTTCGCTGCGTCCACCGCTATAGAGGTTGAGCCGAGTACGTCATACAACCTTTCGGCGGATGTGTTTCCGCGCTACGGTGTTAACGACGATATTGATATCGAGATTCATTTGTTGGATGCCGCATATAATGAAATGTCAGTTCAGAGGATTTATGTTCCGTATAATCTTGTTGCTAATGCATGGGATGAAGTAACAGGGAGCTTTTCAACATCATCCTCCACTCGTTATGTATTCATCGCTATTGTTGCACCAGACGGCACAACTCAAGTAGATTTTGACAATATTTGCGTTGAAAAGCCAAAGCCGCTTATCTCGAAAATTACAGACTCAATCGGGCGCGAGGTTATTTTCAACTATCAAGGCAAAATAGAAAACGAGAATGCCCCCAATGACGTTATTTTAACGATAAAAAAACCTAACGGTAGCGTAGCCAAAACCATTACATACGAAAGAACAGTTGTGTCAATGATAGCAGAGATGAGGGACGGTACATGGCAGACCCTGCGTGCATGGTATCTTTCAAGCAGTAATGCTGAAGGAACTAATGGATATCCCGTTTATTACTACTACGGTGGGGTTACCCCCGACACGGAGGAATATGAAGATCTTGCATGGAAACCGGGTTTTCTTTATAATGTTTCGACAACTATTAAGCCGTTGATAAACATTATACAATATAAAAACCATATTTCGATGTATGAATATGAAAAGGTTCGCAAAGGTTTAGGCAGGCATGGCTATTATGACACCTTAAGAGTAAAGGCGCGCTATGATAAATACGTAGTATCGGGTGGCATTGCAGGGGAGCAAAACCGCTTGGATTACAGTTATTACGGTCATTGCGGTGATTACAGTATTAGCAATGAGACGGGTTACCCTGTTACCAATTTCAACGATCCAGATGATTATTCAGGGAACATGGTTGAATTCATATCTACGGCAACTGCTGCCTTTACACCAAATGACAAGCTGATTACAAGAAACACCTACAGAAACGGCAGGCTGTATTCGGAAAAATCAAGTAGTTCCAAGCTGTATCAGTCTGTTGAAAACTATTACTATTACCATTCCACATTCAAGGATTCAATAGTATTTGTTGGAAACATAATTCAAAATGATGTAGATGAGGTTCATACATATGCCGCCATGACGTATAACAGTTGGGGAGGGCTGGAAACTGAAACCCGCCTACTGGAGGCAGATTTATACGACAATCCCTTAGAGAGAGCGAAATATACCACTACTTACACCTATCACGCACTGCATAAAAAGGTGACAAGTGCTCAATGTTTTAATGAAGCGGATGGGGATCCTGTCACCGAATTATGGGATTACGACAGTCTTGGCAGATTAATCAAATATACAAACGCTATGGGTGAGGAAACGGAATATCTTTATGAAAACAGTACATACACGGGAAATCTTACAAAAATAAAAATGAACGACCCATCTAACACACATTACGTGCTGGGCAATCAAATTGCGCAGACAACCTATACATACGACCAATACAATGCCTTTGTGGCCTCCGAAGCATGCAACTATCAGGGCGGAACTTCAACCACTTTATATGAGTATGAATACCTTTTCGGCAACGTTGAGAAACAAACAAATCCCGACGGTGATTGGTGGGAATTCGAGTACGACGAAAACGGGCGGTTGCTGAGTGAGTACAGTCCCCTCGTACAGGGCGACGGTTATCCCTTTTGTTTTGTAACTGACTATGTGTATCCCGGACTATATCTTAACCCGTTATACACTATAGACCCCGCCGTAGTCTTTGATGTAGTAATAAAAAACGAATACATTTACAACTTTATAGACGGCACTTACAGCTTAAAAAGCGCATCGCAGTATTTGTACGGCTCCGAAGGAGAGGGGCTGTTACTGGTCCAATTCGACCTCGATCGCCCTGTAAGCGATGGCTACGAATCGATAACAACCAAATACTGCTATGATGACTATACCCGTCTTGCCGAAGTAATCGACGACGGTGGCAAAAGCACCAAAGCAAAATACGATGCGTTCGGACGAGTCGAAGAAGTAACAGACAACGCAGGAAACAAATACATAACTGAGTACGACCCGACAGCAAGAACCCAATTGTCATATTTCGTCCCTGTTACCGCACCGTCAACAAAAGAAAATCATATAAAATTACAATGCGACGCATTCGGAAATCTTGAATCAAAGTATGCTTACCCTGAAGGATATAACGGAGTGCCGATTAGCGCTGAGTACAGGTATAACATAGCCGGAAAAATAACGGAATATACTGACCCTAACGGCAATGAATATAGCTATACATACGATAAAATGGGACGGCTTAAAAAAACCTTACTTCCCGACGGAACAAGCGCTTCGGCAAATTATAATAAATTCAATACACCAAATTTTGAGCATCAATATAATGCAGACGGCGATGCTACGGCAAGTCGTGCAACAACAACTGATGAATCAGGAAACAAACAATTAACTTTTTATCAGTACAACAGTCTTTTAACTCATTCCGATTCCTTCCTAAGCGATGAAATGGGCAGAACCACTCGCAAAAATGAGGGCGGTGGCACATACACCATGCAATACGATGGTATGAGCAACATAACAAAGCTGTCAAGCGGCGGAACTGATTTAAATTATAAATATGGCAGGCATGGGGTTCTCAAAATTACGCCTTCGGACAGTACCGTCACGGCAATTCAGTACGGTTACAACAATTTTGGCAGACTGTACGGCAAAGCACAGGACGGTGTAAGCACGGCGTATCAGTATACCACAACGGGACAAGTAGAGCTTTCAGGTGATACATTAGGCATGTATACTGAATATTATTATGATAACCTAAACCGTGTCGATTCGGTATATGCGTTAAACTCCGATTATTACTTTGATTATTACGATGATGGTATGATTAAAACGATGTATTCGGGACCATTGACAACAACCTACACTTACGATAATCTAAATCGCGTAACAAGTATTATAACCAAACATAGTGCAATATCGATTAACAATTTAGCGTATACTTATGACAAAAACAGCAATATTCTGACGGAAACGAGAAACGGCATAACAACAACCTACACCTATGACGAGATGAACCGCCTGAAAACTGCAAATTACGGCGACAATAATACAATTACATATTATTATGACGCACGTGGAAACAGAACTGAAGAATCACACAGTACAGGTTTGATAAAAACATATAATTATAATAAATCAAACCGCTTGAAATCAATAGAAGAAAATGGTATAATAACGGATGAGTACGATTACAATGCCGCTGGGGCATTAATTTCCCATAACAACGACACATATATTTATGATAATTGGGACAGGCTTTCCTCCGCAACAATCAGCGGCATAACCCATACTTATAAATACGATGCAAACGGTCTTAGAACCGCAAAGGGTGATAAAAAATACATAGTTGGTACTAAAGGAAACGTCATCGCCGAAAGAAACGGCAGCACCACTACCGCCCAAAATGTCTATATTAATGGGCAAATAATGTCCCGCAAAATTGGTAGTCAGTGGTATTTTTACTTAAAAAATGCACGCGGTGATATAATAGGAATGGCAGACAGTAATGGTGATGTTGTAAACACCTATGCCTATGATGCGTGGGGTAATATCCGAACAACGGAAACTGTGGAAACAATTGAAAATCCCATAAAATACGCAGGTGAATACTATGACAGTGAGTTAGAGCAGTATTATCTTCGTGCCCGTTATTACGACCCAAAAGTTGGGAGGTTCACAAGCCTTGATATAATTAGAGGAAATATATCAAATCCACAGGGAATGAATCGGTATGTGTATTGTGTCAATAATCCGGTGAATTATACCGATAGCTCCGGACTGTATGCGGAAAGCGATAAAGACCTGCCAAGCTGGGCAAATGACTTAATCAATGGAGCCGGCGGCTACACGGATCAATGGTGGGATGCATATTATGCAGGCAATCAAGCTGGTATGAATGCTGCTCATGCAGGAGCTGAATCTGTTAGAAGTAGAGCAAAAGCCGTAGAAATTGCCTTGTATTATGATGATAAAACATCTTATGAAAACGGATTCCATTATTATGACTCCAGTGTGAACAGTTCTGATGGGTCGGATTGCACTAATTTCATATCAATTGCTTTAAATGGAGCAGGAATGGCAATGACTAATGAATGGAATTGGAAAAGCTATTCAACTGGAGGTGTGCGAGGTATATTCGGGAAATCTACAACCGACGCTACTGCTTCGTGGCTTCGCCCTGATGAGTTTTACCGATACTTTACCTCTGGCGATCGCTCAGATGGTGTTGCGTATATGGCAAAAGGATCGGATTTTTCAACAGTTCCGGGCGGGATATTACCAGGAGATGTCATTGCTTATAGTAACTTTGATGATGTTCCGCCGGGATATATCAATCATCTTGGAATAGTGACCTCAATACAAGGTGATGGGATACACCTTTCAGGGCATACAAATGCAAGAACGGACGAATCCCTTAGTTCAATTCTTGGTAGTTCATTTAATGGTGATATATACATCATTAGAATCCGATATTAAGGAGGTGAGACGAGGTGAAAAAGAAAGTGATAATTTTATGTTGCGTCATTATAACGGTGTTGTTAGCGCTCATCGTTAAAGATGTATTTTTTACACCACTGGTAATTAATGTTAAGAGCGTTGAAATATCCAAGCCCAAACTATCATTAGCCTCTTATGGCGTTCAAACGGACAATATTTCTATGGAGAACACTAATGTAGCGGTTGTGTCGTTAGAAATTTACAATCCGTCTTTATTAAAACAGTATTCTCTCGTTGACATAAAGGTCTATGAGAAAGGTAACGAGGAGATCATTCTTGGTAATATTATTGATATGGGTGGGGAGTCCGGGCTGGTTGGCACAATCAAGCCTTCGTCCACAAGAAGTTGTAACAATGTAACACTACTATTATCAAACAAGGATGAAAACTATTTGTTACAGGAAATTGCAAAAATCAAATTTGTTGCCACTGGAATCATATTTGGTAAGCGACAAATAATTTCAATGCCTTTTAGTTTGTCAATAAATTGAAACATTTAATTGCTATCCTCGCTGCCTGTCATAAACCGGCGGCGGGGATGCTTTTTCTGTATGTTGATGGACGGTTATACACCTACGGATATTTTTCCGACCTGTAGTCTTTCCACCGTCTATCGCCAAACGTATGCTCGCCATCGTTTAAAATTCCCACGAAGTTATAATAAATGTCTATTTTCTGCCGCCGTTCCCCCTCTGAAATGTCCCGCTCGTGAATGACAATCTTTTCAACAAGCCCGTTAAGCATCGCAGCGTCCAATGCCTCAACTTCAAAATATTTCTTAACCAAAGCCGTAAACTGCCGCGAATTGCTGTCCGCATCCTTGTGGGAAGAAATCGCCTTTTCTGCATCTCGTACCCGCACCTTCAAATCCACGCTTTCTGCCTCATAATCCCTTGTCATCTCGCAAAATCGTTCATCGGTCAATTTTCCCATGACGCTGTCCTCGTAAAGCTTTTTTATGATAAAGCTTATTTCGGACAGGCGTTTTTTTGCCTTTGAAATGTCCTTTTTATATTGTGCCAATTGTTTTTCCGTATTGTCGCTCCCCGCTTTCTTTAACGCCTCCACAAACTCCTGTTCATGGTTTTTCGCCAATTCCGCATATCGCCGGATATCGTTCAGAACGATGTCATATAAATCTTCGTAACGGATATAGTGCATAGAACAATATTCTTTTCCGTATCGGCTATATGTGGTGCAGGAATAGCTTGCGGTATAGCTGCGTCCTGTTCGTATTAGGTAGTGCATCGCTTTATTGCAGGTGCCACAGCGCAGAAGTCCCGCGAAAATATGCGGTTCGCCTGTTCGCGTTACACGCTTTACCACGGTGATTTTTTGCGCCAGTTCAAAGGTATGTTCATCTACCAACGGCTCGTGGGTGTTTTTGGAAACAATCCACTCGCTTTCGTCATTCGGAACAATTTTCTTGCTCTTGAACGACTGTGTGGTAAACTTATTGGATACCAAATGTCCCAAATAAACTTGATTTTGTAGAATGGTGCTAACCGTTTTACTAGCCCAATCATAAGGGCATTTAATATCCTTCTCGCTGGCATATTTACCTCCAGTTACCTGTGATGTGTATGCCCGCGGTTTCAATATTCTGTCACTCCGCAGGGATTGGGCGATTTTGAACAGGGACATACCGTTTGCCGCTAACTCAAACATGAGCTTCAGATTATCAGCCGTAGCAGGGTTCGGAACAAGTCTGTGCTTGTTATCGGGGTCTTTCATGTAACCGTATGGAGCATACGCTCCAGTGTATTGACCGTTCATAGCTTTTGCCCTGTATCCTGCTTTGACTTTTCTTGAACAGTCCCGTGCATACCATTCCGACATAATCTCCCGAAACGGTGTAAAATCGTCCTCGCCGTTAGCTGTGTCAATGCCGTCGTTCACACAAATCAGCCGAATGCCTTTTTCGTGAAACATCTCACGATACAGCCCTGCTTGGAGGTAATTACGTGCCATACGGGAACTGTCTTTGCAGATAATCGTTGACACCTCACCGTTTTCAATGCGTGCGATTAAATCTTGCCAGCCGGGTCTTTGAAAATTTGTTCCGCTATACCCATCGTCAATGAAAAATTCGGTATTGGTAAGCCCGTTCTGTTTTGCGTATTGACCGAGTATTTGCTTTTGCGACATAATACTTGAACTGTAACCCTCGTTTTCATCATCACGAGAGAGCCGACAGTATAATGCTATGATTTTGTTTTGCTGTTTCAAAATAATCCTCCTTTCAAAATAACAGCAAACAAATCGCTTATAACATCTGTGTTCATATTAACATGAAAACAGAGGTTTTTCAAGCAGAAATTCGCTGTAATTGTGACTGTAAATTTTTATAGCTTCGTTTCCTTTTCAATCAGCTTTTTTAAGATTTCTAAAAAAGTCATTTGACTATCTGATTTCAGAAAAGATGATACAGTAAAAATTGTTTTACCGATTTTATGGGTATATACTTTATCAAGCAGATAATTAGTGTTATTTGACATTATCCCCGCCCCTTTCTTTGAAAATTTTATTTATTCTAAAAGTCATAACCTCTATTCTGCACCTTTTCTTGCTTCAACAGCTCCGTTTGGAGCTGACAAGTGCCTTTTGGGGACAAAAGGCGATGCTTGCTGGTATAGTGTATTGTAAAAAAGATTAGCAAGGTTGTTCTGTCTTTGAACGACTAAATTTTTGTGGGTTAATAACGCAAGTTTAAATGTCCCACAAAAAAACCTCCTCATTTGTTTCCACACTAAAAGGCAAAAATGTAACCCTGTTTTTGAAAATGTAATACAACTGTAATAAATTAGAATATAAAGCCCCTCACTTGTTTCCACAGTAAGAGGTCAAATCCGAAGTCTGATTTTAAAAATAAAAGTAAAAGACTTTTTTAACTCTTCGCTTTATTGAATAACGCTCACACAAAACTACCGAAAAAATGGTTGTATTTCAAGAAATCTTATGCTATACTATTCTTGTAAGGTTGGTGATGTTAAATGAGTGATAGTGTTAAGTATTGGTTGGATTTAGCCGATTATGACATTGAAACAGCAAAAGCAATGTTAAATAGTGGGCGGCTTCTCTATGTCGGCTTTATGTGTCATCAGACGATTGAAAAAGCGTTAAAAGCCGTTGTTGCTCGTGATTGTACTGACGGTGAAATCCCACCAAAAATACACGACCTTTCAAAATTAGCTGTTCGTGCGAGTTTGTTTGATTTAATGTCAGAAGAACAGCAAGATTTTATAGATGATTTAAACCCCCTCAATATTGAAGCGCGTTATCCCGAATACAAAGACGAGATAGCGGCAGGACTGACAAAAGAAAACTGCGGGGAGTTTATCGTGAGGACGGGGGAATTATTATGTTGGATAAAGGAACAGTTATAAATACAGTTGAACGATACACGGAAGCTGTAACGAGGGAATTTTCGCCGTCTGCCATTGTTTTATTCGGTTCGTATGTCAATGGTAATCCGCACGAAGACAGCGACATTGATGTTGGTGTTGTGTTTGATGGTTTTACTGGTGATTGGCGGAAAACAGCGGCGCAATTATGGCGTTTACGGCGTGGCGTTAGTTTTGATATTGAGCCGCATTTACTTGATAGCACAAATGATAAAAGCGGTTTTGTGAAACACGTTTTTATGACAGGACAAATAATTTATAAGGCATAGCAAAAACCCACGCTGGGGCGTGGGTTTTTGTAGATGTTATAAGCTAATTGTTGCTGTGGTTGCGTATGGGTCTATGCGTTACCATTACCCCGATAAATTTCATAGATCCAAGCGGTTTGCGCTATGTATCTTTAAGGGCATACTTGGATGGTTGGGTTGGATGGGACATAGGTTGGGACCCCACCACGAAAACAGCGTCATTGGATACTGGAGTTACGTTCTTTGAAGGAGATGGCAAAGGAAGCTTCATTGGCAACGACAATAGGATGTATATATGGATAGACGATAGTAGCGGACGTGATGACACTAGTATATTCTTTCTCCCAGGAAATGATACAGTAAAAGATGAAGGCTGGATGATAACTGCTGCTGCAGTTGGCGGTGTAATCGTAGTCAAGGGCGCGGCTTTAGTGGCGACTGCAGCTACTCTCTCTAAAGCCGCGTCAACAGCAGGTACAGGGTATGCTACATTTGACCAATTTAAGAAAGCAGTAGGCTCGGCAGGACCTGGTCGTGTCTGGCACCATATTGTTGAGAAAAGCCAAATTGCGAAATCTGGTTTTGATGCCTTTAAGATTCATAATACAAACAATCTGATTAACATTAGTAAACAAGTTCATGATAAAATTAGTGGGCATTATAATACTACCAAATTTCCTTTTACAAATGGATTATCTGTTCGAGATTGGCTTGCTGGACAGGATTTCCAAACACAATATGAGTATGGTTTGAAAGTTCTTAGAGATTTTGGAGTGATAGAATGAGAAAAAAATTAACGGCTCAAGAAATAGTAAATTTGCATATAGAAAGTGACAAAATATCTGATATAGCAACTGTAGAAGGGGACTATAGAACAAACAACCGCGAAGGAAAAAAAATAAACAAATTATTTACACTTCTTGCGCATGATATTGAACTTGCGCAAGAGGTGTATGGGATACTTCTTGATTATGACAATATAACAACAAGAACCGAGGCAGCAGCAGCGTGTCTTAAATTGAGTATTCATAAAAACAAAGCAGTTCAAGTGCTTGAAGAATTATCAAAAAGAAATGATATTGGCATAAGAAGGCTAAATGCGGAAATGACTTTGCGGGTATGGCGTGGTGAATTCCCCGGCAAAACATTGTAGTCGAGATAATCGACAAAGTCAATTGGGGACGGTACAGTTTTAAAACAATAGTGACGGTTCTCGTTGCGCTATTTGGAGAGAAGAGTGTCAATGGTGTCGTCCCTTTTAATCAAAAAAGTAGGATTTTGGAGAGGTTTTTCTTAGCCCCACCTGATAGAAGCCTATTGTAATAATAATCCACTTGCCTATATCGACCCGATCGGATTGCGTTATATTTCTTTAAGGGCATACTTGGATGGTTGGGAAATAGGTTGGGATCCCACCACGAAAACAGCGTCATTGGATACCGGAGTTACGTTCTTTGAAGGAGATGGCAAAGGAATCTTCATTGGCAACGACAATAGGATGTATATATGGATAGACGATAGTAGCGGACGTGATGACACTAGTATATTCTTTCTACCGGGAAACGATACCGTAACTGACGAAGGATG
Source organism: Clostridiaceae bacterium (assembly GCA_012511915.1). Classification (GTDB taxonomy): domain Bacteria; phylum Bacillota; class Clostridia; order Monoglobales; family Firm-18; genus JAAZFB01. The sequence goes on along the minus strand of JAAZFB010000450.1, from coordinate 1,313 downwards.
GATAATAACGGCAGCGGCAGTTACAATAGTTATAGGAGTAAAAGCGGCTCCGTTAATAGCTAAGTTAATCACTTCAGCGGCGGCGGCGGTAGCATCGGGAGCAACCTTGGGAGCGCAACAGGCTATCGCAAATATCTCCAACTATACCGTTAAATCAAAACATCTTATGAGTGCTACTGGTGATTGGGCAAAATTCGCAACATCGAGTTCCTCGCAAGTAAACACTTGGATTACTACGGCGTTAAGAAATTCAAACCAATTTATAATCAATAGCGAGGACTCATATTATACCATATATGAAATGGGTCAAGTTATTGGTACAAAAGGGGAAACGGCAATAAAAGTAGTGTTTACCGTAGCAGGTAAAATTATAACTTCTTTCCCGGTAAAATAAGATGGTGGTGTTATTCATGATTGAGTTTTTGTGTGATTATCACTTGGAAAATGGCGTAGATAAAATCTCACAACTTGAATACTCGAAATTATTGGATGAGGGTAATAATTTTTGTGTAAAAATCAATGGCAAGGTGTTTTTTGAGCAACCATTATTTCCTGTTATGGAGTTTTTGTACTTCTACTTGAAATGGGATAAAAAACATGATTTTATTTATAACACCATTGAGAGCGAGGAAAACCCTATGATATCATTCAAACGTGGTATATCGGGGTGGCGAATTGATTCCGTATGGAAACAATTTGATTGCAAAGAGCGATTTCGAGTAGAGGATTTTATTATGGCTGTTGAAAAAATGATTGATAACATTAGTAATTAAAAAACAAGCAACAGAGGATTGCGCCGAGTTATTTGACGCTCACCAATAAATGGAATATCGGGAAGTTATGTGGGCAATTGCGCCAACGGCTAAATGAACGAATTGGGAAAGCTAAAGAGTATCAGGGGGACGGGGGGGGTGACAACCACTATTAAAAAACTATAAGCAACAAGCAATGAATACTCGTAGAACAAAGCACCTGTGGCGCTTTAACGCTGTAGCCGAAAGCATTTGCTAAGGTATTAATTCATAGAAAATTTAGCAATTTCCTATGAATTAAAAAAGTGTGATAAATCATACACCAACACCCCTGCTCCCCAATCTTGGAGGGTGGGGGTGCGTTTTTTTGACATTTGTGCTATAACTCGAAAGCTTTGCTGAGGGCTTTCGCCTTGGTGCAGGCTGTATGCTTGATGCCTTTATTTTGAAAAATAATTTAAAATAAAATTTAAGTCGCATATAATCAATTTTTCGCTCTGCTTTTATACACATTAAACTGATTCCTGCAACTGCCGGAGCAATATTCGCTTCTGCCGTGTT
>JAAZFB010000449.1 GCA_012511915.1 Clostridiaceae bacterium | reverse complement strand
TAATAGTTTTATCCAAGCAGCGTTAATACCATTTAAGTGAGCAGGTCTTTCGTTTATTCCAACCACTTGCGTGTATAAGCCAAGATTAGTAAGCCTTAAAACAATCGAAATTAACACTAGAAATACTACCATGATAATAATGGGTGTGGGTATGGGAATACCCGGAATAAATCCCCCAATACTAACTAACAGCGGGCTGTCCACAGTAGGCGTTGCCCCGCCATTTATCCAATAAGCTATAGAACGTCCCGCCGAAAACAGTATTAATGTAGCAATCATCGGCTGAATCTTGAATGCGGCAACCAATGTTCCGTTGAATAGGCAGCAAAGAATTGCAGCAAAACAACTTGCCAAAAAGGCAAAAAGAATAATTGGCATTGTAATTTGATTCGCGCGTAGTACACTGACAAAAACACTGCCTGCTATTGCCGCCGTTGCGCCAACACTTATATCTTGTCCTCCCGAAGATGCTGTTACCAGCGTCATACCAATTGCTAAAATAGCAACAGCAGATGCACCGTTTAATATACTTATTATATTTCCTGAAAGAACTGTGTTTCCCAGATTGTTTTTCGTAATATTTATAGAGAAAAACCCAACATCTCTGATTAGATTAAAAACAACTATCAAAAAAAGCGCAAACAACGGGATAACCAATTGAGACTTCGCAAATTTCTTAAAAATTTTAGCCATTTCGAGCTACCCCCCCCGCTATTGTATGCATAATTTTAGCTTGTGTCATATCCTCGCCCCTTAATTCACCGACTATATTACGATCGCGCATAACAATGAGCCGCGAACAAGTACGGAGCATCTCCTCTATTTCAGATGAAATAAATGTAACACTGACTCCTTCTTCTGCAAGCTTGAGTACGAGCTTCTGTATTTCAACTTTTGTACCGACATCAATTCCACGTGTCGGTTCATCTAGGATAAGATACTCTGGATTTGTGAGCAACCAGCGTGCAAGTATGACTTTTTGCTGATTACCACCCGAAAGTGATTTCAAGGGCGTATCCGTCGAAGCGGTTTTAATCCCTAATAATTTTATGTACTTATCTGCAAAGGCTTCCGCCTCAGATTTAGAAAATGGCCTAAAAAAGCCCTTCATTACTTGCAGTGCAAGAATAATATTTTCACGCACGGATAAATCCGCAACGATACCGTCCTCTTTCCTGTCCTCAGGCAAATAGCCAATACCATGCTTCATGGCGTCCTTAGGACTCTTAATTTTAACATTTTTTCCGTTTACCTTCATTCTACCGCCGGTAATTTTATCAGCAGCGAATATAGCACGTACGCTTTCACTACGGCCAGAACCAAGTAATCCGGTAAATCCGTTTACTTCTCCCTTAGAAATTTTGAAATCAAAGGGTTTTGTACCCGCCGCACTGGATAAGTCAAATGCCTCAAAAACGGGTGCGATATTCTCATCGACTTGTAATGTCTTTTGATTCTGCAATGCTGAAATATCGTCAAGCTCTTTACCCATCATCTTTGATATGAGTTGTACACGCGGTAAATCCTTTATTTCATATTCTCCTACAAGTTCACCGTTTCGCAAAACGGTTATCCTGTCACATACCTCGTATACCTGTTCAAGGAAATGCGTAATAAATATGATACCGACACCCCGTGATTTCAGATCACGCATCAGGGAAAAAAGTTTTTTAACCTCTTCTTCGTCCAGCGAGGAGGTTGGCTCGTCCAGGATAAGTGCTTTACAATCCATATCCAAGGCGCGGGCAATGGCTACCATTTGCTGTACAGCCAGCGAGCAAGTAGAAAGTTGTTGAGTAGGTCTCGCCGGGACATTTATTTTAGAAAGTATCTCTGTAGTCTTCTTTTTCATAGAGCGCCTATTCACATAATTGTAATTGTCCCGCCCTATAAACATATT
>JAAZFB010000448.1 GCA_012511915.1 Clostridiaceae bacterium | reverse complement strand
AATCAGAACCGACTTACCCGCTCTTAACATCGGTGATACTGTAAAAGTATATGTTAAGATTAAAGAAGGCACCAGAGAGCGTATTCAAATGTTTGAGGGCATTATTATTCAAAAAAGGCACGGAGGAATAAACGAAACTTTTACCGTTCGGAGGGTGTCGTACGGTGTTGGGGTGGAAAGAACATTCCCGGTAAATTCGCCACACATCGACCGCATCGAAGTTAGCAGGAAGGGTAAGGTAAGACGGGCTAAATTGTTCTATTTACGTAACAGGGTCGGCAAAGCGGCAAGGGTAAAACAGAAGCTTTAATAAAGCAAAAGGCGCAATCATCGGCATCTAAGCTGCAAGGCCGCATTAGTATGTCGAAGGGGCGCCTTTTTTTGTGCAATAGGTGTCAAAACAGTAGTACTTATACTGTGAATTAGTATTATCTCTGATAGAGAAACACAAAAAAAGGTGTTGAATATTAATGAATATGAAAAATACAGATGAAATTGAAAATAACGAAAAGATTGAAATGACTTCCGAACAGCCAAAACCTCAAATCAATTGGAAAAAAGAATTTTTCGATTGGACAGAGGCTATTGTCATTGCGGTTGTAATTGCGGTAATAATACGCAGCTTTTTCTTCACCCTTGTGGCGGTTGAAGGGGCTTCTATGGAAAACACTCTTCATACCGGTGACCGTCTGTTTGTTCGCCGGTTAGGTTATACACCAAAGAACGGTGATATAATTGTGTTTACACCCGAGAACAAACCAAACACACCCTATATAAAAAGGGCTATAGCTATTGAAAATCAAGTAATTGATATAGATTATTCAAAAGGAATTGTTATGCTCGACGGTGAAATTTTAGATGAAGAATATATAAAAGTTCCTACCAAAAGGCCTGGGGATGTGCAATTCCCCGTTACGGTGCCGGAGGGGCATTTTTTCGCAATGGGGGATAACAGAGGCAATAGCCATGACAGCAGAAACAGTGACGTAGGCAGCTCAGACAATAAAAGCGGTCTTGTTAAAAACGAGACATTAATCGGCAAAGCGGTGTTTAGAATTTGGCCACTTTCGGGTTTTGGGTTTATTAAATAGCATGAACATTAACTGGTATCCCGGACACATGCTAAAGGCGCGTCGGCTTATTGCAGAGAATTTAAAACTCGTTGATGCCGTTATAGAGATTATAGATTCAAGAATACCGCTATCTTCACGCAACCCGGACATTGATGAAATAATCGGCTCAAAGCCAAGAATTATTGTATTAAACAAGTGCGATTTGGCAGATTCGGCGGCAACAAAAAAATGGATTGGTTTTTTTAATAATAGCGGCATGCAAGCTGTTGCGGTTGACAGCATAACCGGAAAAGGTTTGGATGGCGTACGCCGTGGGGGAGATTCTGTGTTAAGCGAAAAATTCGCACGTGATATAAAAAAGGGCATAAAAAAACAGCAACCCAAACTTATGATAGTAGGTGTTCCAAATGTGGGGAAATCTTCTTTTATTAATAAGTTTGCGGGCAGGGCAAGTTCGCAAGTTCAAGATAGGCCCGGCATTACCAAAACAAAGCAATGGATAAGTATTAAAGGGGGATACCACCTTTTGGATACACCCGGCATACTATGGCCTAAGTTCGACGCAAAAACAGGGATTAACCTTGCTTTTACAGGCGCAATTCGTGATCAAGTATTTGATATAATCGAGGTTGCCTTTGGGCTCTGCTCTTTTTTAGCGCAAACATACCCGGACAGTATTATCAACAGATATAAGTTGTCTGACGAACTAAATGTCGATGGTCATGAAATTCTTGCTCAAATCGGTATAAGACGCGGCTTACTTGTGAGCGGTGGCGAAATAGATTTAATGCGTGCTGCTGAAACGCTGCTTGATGAATTCAGAGCTGGTAAGCTTGGGAGGATTACCCTTGAACATATATGATAATAATGGGTGTAAAGATAATGGATTTACAGATGATTCTGACAAAAAACATGCATTTTGGCAAATAGAGTACGAGATACTAAAACAGGGCTATAAACTAATTGCCGGGGTTGATGAAGCCGGCAGAGGGCCTTTGGCAGGGCCGGTGTGTGCTGCAGCGGTGATACTCCCTGTTGATTATTACCCGGAGGGAATAGACGATTCAAAAAAACTCAGCGCAAAAAAAAGGGACAAACTGTATGACGAAATCACTTCAAATGCAATAGCATATAAGGTTGCGGTTGTGCAAAACGATGTTATCGATAAAATCAATATTTTAAATGCAACATTTAAAGCCATGTGCGAAGCGGTGGAAGGGTTGTCGGTTACTCCGGATTTTGTGTTGATTGACGGCAACTGTATTAAAGGGTTGAAGATTCCGCATCAATGCATTGTTAAGGGAGATTCCAAAAGCATTTCCGTTGCTGCGGCATCAATACTCGCGAAAGTAACGCGCGATAAGCTAATGACCCAACTTGACATTGTT
>JAAZFB010000447.1 GCA_012511915.1 Clostridiaceae bacterium | reverse complement strand
TCCAATGCCACCATACCTGTGATTTTGCGGATGTTGGGGGATCGACGAACTCCCGCGCCATATCCCCATCGTTAACCTTGGTCTTTTTAGCTAGAGCAGATGTAGCTAATAGGAACAAACAGAGGTACATCATCCCCCGTAAAATGTTATCCATATGCCGCATTGCAAATATTCAACTCAAATTGTGTTTATTATTAAACGCTTGACGGTTGAAAAACCGCTAATGTTCGTAAGAAAGAATTTCACTACTGACCGACTAAAATAATTAAAGAAGAATCGGGCTACTCCCGTTTTCCGGTTTCACCCGAATGTCGTATTTTTATTGTCGCAAAAAAATAAAATCGACATGGACAAAGTTAACAAAAAGAATTTAGTCGGTCAGCCGGTGTTCAAACAAATTATCAATATAATCCCCAAGGAGAAGTTTGATGAGTTGGTGATAAGAATGAAAACAGACAGGTATTATAAGACCTTTTTTTCATGGGAGCAGTTAATGGTAATGCTCTTTGGCATATTTTCCCGTTGTGACTCGATGGGGGAGGTTTGTGATGGAATGCGGGCTTTGGCGGGTAAGCTGAATTATCTTGGGATGGAAAGTTCACCTGCCAAAAGTACGGCCGGAGACGCGTTACGTGATAGGGACGAAGAATTGTTCCGACTGTTCTATTTCGCATTGATAGCCCATTTTTCTCCATTTTTGTCGGTCAGCCGCAAAAGGAAACGCCGCAAAGAAGGCATTAGTTTTGAAGAATTTTATGCATTTGACTCAAGTACAATAACCCTGTTCTCGGACATAATGAAAGGAGTGGGTCGTAATCCTAAAGGCGAAGGGAAAAAGAAAGGCGGATTGAAAGTCCACATGCTGACCGATATCCATGCCGACACGCCACAATTTGTGAAGATAAGCGAGGCAAAGATGCATGACAAGAACTTTTTGCAATATCTGAATTTGGCTCCGGGCAGCATGATAGTCTTTGACAAGGCGTACAACTATTACCTGCAATATGCCAAATGGACCCAAACGGGTGTAAATTACGTTTGCCGGCTAAAAGACAATGCAAAATATGAAGTTCAGGAAGTCCTGTTTGAAAAGAAGTTGGAGAAAGGTGAATATGGCGTTTTTAAAACGGAGCATATCCACATAAACTATAAGGAAACCGTTGAAATCGAAGTCGAGGGGAAAAAAAAGAAGAAGAAATCCAAACAGGTGAAAACTTTATGCTTGCGTTTAGTCTGGTATAAAGATGAGGAAGGCAGAAAATACAAGTTCATAACCAATAATTGGGAAATAACGGATGAGGAAGTTGCCTTGGCTTATAAAAACAGGTGGTTAATCGAGACGACCTTCAAAAGTTTAAAACAGAACTTCCAACTCACCTATTTTTATTCCGACACGGAAAACGGTATAAAAACACAAGTTTGGTGTACATTGATCGCCTTTTTGCTTTTGCAGGTGATTCAAACCAAATCTGAAAGCAAAAAGGCATTTTCAACCATAGCCGCATTGTTGCGAATGCATTTGATAAGCCATTTGGATTTGACTTGGGTTGTGACCGAAGGCAGGCGTGCATATCCCAAACGGATGAAGAGTCGGAACAAAAGCCCATCGGCCGCACAGCTATCATTGTTCTGAGGAATGGGGAGGGTATCTTTTTGGAAAATGAATTTTCATTTTCCAAAACACTATGTATCATCGTAATAAAAATAGAATTTAAAGGATTTAGAATTTAGTCGGTTAATAGTGTATAGTAATAATGTTTTGCGAAATGTTGCGATTCTTTTATTTAAAATCATCAACTCTTCGTATATTTTTTCAAATATCAAGTGATTTCACATTCTGACTCAGTGTTCTGCGCACGATGCTCTACGTTTTTCTCGCTCTGATGATTCCCATCACCTTGCCTTTTCCCAGGCGGATATAGTCAAGCAGGGGACGGTCGGACGGACAGGTGTAGCTGCATGAGCCGCATTCGATACAATCGGTAATGCGCCCTTTTTCGGCCCTGTCCCATTCACCGTATTCTGTCAGGTTCATCAAAAGTGTAGGGTTTAATCCCATCGGACATACGTTTACACACTTGGTGCAACGGATACAGTCCCTCATCCTGTTTCGTTTCGATTCCAGGGTTGGCACAATCAGTATTCCCGAGGTACCTTTGGTTACAGGAATCTCCACGCTCGCTATGGCTTTTCCCATCATGGGACCGCC
>JAAZFB010000446.1 GCA_012511915.1 Clostridiaceae bacterium | reverse complement strand
TTTCTATACTGTATATAGACATTCTTTCGTGCTTCCCATCCTTTCAGCCCGGGAAACCTCCCCGGCTCAGTTATCGTGGCGGTCTTTGTGTTAAATAGTATCGTTTCATGCTTTATTCCCCTTTACCAGTTTTTCAACTTCATATGCCCAATCAAAAGCCGTCAAGGTTTCATCGCCGTTCCAAAAAGTCTGCAGGTCATCCACCATGTTTAATATTGCTTTAATGTCGGCTGTGGCATCTTTACCTAATACGTTGCGCTTCTCAATGGCTGTGGCTAACAAACCTTCCATCATTGTGTTGTAAGTTCTCCTGTCCATTATTACTATACCTCCTTATATTTTCTGCGTGGCTATCGGAATTGTGACCGTCTGCCTGTTCGCATTACCACCGCCGGAGCGGTGTCACTCTGCGTTTATCTTGTTCTCATTGCGTCTATTGTTCTTGACATTTTCCATTTCTCATACTTTTCCTGCATTCCGGGCATGCTCATGATTTTGTCGGCCATGTTCAGTACATACCTTGCGAGGTTCTCAATTGCACTTTCGGGTATAAGTTCAGAATTAATGTCGCTGGCATTTGTAATTACTTTTAAATTCTTTTCCACGATTTATTCTCTCCTTTCGTTTTTCTATAGATATTCTACTATATTGATAGAATAAAGTCAATATACTTTTGATAAAAAATATACACAATGAGTAGATATTCTCTTGTATTATATTAAAATGTATGATAAAATAGCCCTGTAAAATAATAATCAAAGGAGGGTTTTTATGCCATTTTCGTATAATAAGCTTTGGTTTAAGCTAATCGAGCAGAAAATGACAAAGGAAGCTTTGCGAATAAAAATTAAAGCGTCACCTGCCACTATTTCCAAAATGGGAAGAGATGAAAATGTACACCTTGATGTTATCGACAGGATTTGCACGGAACTCAAATGCGCGCCATCAGATATATTGGAATATGTTCCGCTGAAGGAGGAGAGATAAGGCGGAGGGGTGCTCCGTCTTATCTCTATTCAGCAACTATATCTTTCCGGCATGGTGAGTAATCTCTATACCATTCATGAACTATCCGTTCTGCATATTCCTTTGGATATATTCGGGTTTTGTCTTGGGACACCCTTTCCAGTGTGGTTGTTATTGGTGGTTTTAAAACATAAACCTCAGCATCACACAATCGTCTTGAAAGCATTTCCCTGCGCCGGCCATTTGGTAAGCAAGCGACAACCCAAACTGTTTTAAGGCCTCTACTCCGTCTAACCCTCTCGTATAAGACTTCTCGTAATTCCAAAGCGATTGATAGGAGTTGTTCGTCTTTTTGCTCATGCATATCATTATTTGAAATCGCCGCATATATTTTATCTAAATCTATGATCATGTCGCCTTTTTGAAATTGCTTATTAACGTATGTATTTTTCCCCGCTCCCGGCGGCCCAGCCACTATTTTTATATTCATATCAGCATCTCCTTTAAGAATTTAGGGTTATTATTTTTTAGGGGATAGAGAGCAGATGCTCCGAGAACATTGTTTTCATCTCCGATGATTTCATCCACGAAACCTTTTTCAAGCGCATCCTGCGCTGGCATCCATGTTTCTTTGTCCATCAAATTCAAAAGTTCCGCTTCACTTAGTCCTGTTTTAAGCCTGTAAGCGTTTGATATCGCCTTGTTGAACGAGCGAAGGATTTTTGATTCTTTGTCCATCACATGGTAATCGCCACGGGCACTGCCGGACACGTTATGGATCATCACCATTCCGGTAGGAATAATGCGAACCTTTTTCCCTGCCGCTATAGGATAACTTGCGGCGCTGCCTGCAACCCCCACAATGTCGACCGTTACATCGTTGCCATAAGTAGCAAGCAAATAATAAATTTCGCTTCCGGCTATTACTTCGCCACCACCGCTGTTTACCTCAACGGTTACTGGCTCTCCTGCAGCTTCCAAGAGTTGAGCCTCCACATCCTTCGGGCACACACTATCAATCCCGAACAAGTCATATATCCATTTGTTGTTGTTTGAGACGATAGTGCCTTTAATGCCTATTCTTTTCATTGCTTGTGTCACCCCCTTTCAGGCATATCGTTATTACTCTTGCGGTTTTCCGGTCAACGGTATCATGTTGCCGTTCATGTGGTATAAATCACCACCTTTTTCAGCGCCCGCCGGATTCATATTTTCGAGTTCTCGTATATCATCAAAGATTGACCCTATAAACGTTTATCTTTTGTGTTATATATTTTTTCTAACATCCTTGAATATTTCTTGCATTCTGTTCTACTAATATCGCCCGTTGCTGCAGCATACTGTATTGCTCCAATAATCATAGCTTTATAAATTAAATTCCCTACCAATGCTAAGCTATCTTTTTTTTCGTAATTTTTTATCCATTCGTGCAAAATTCTGTTGTATTTACTCATAACTACCTCCTTAATGAACGGAGAGGGGCCTATCCCCCCTAAAACTTTTGCGAATTTTCACGGAAAGGGGAGCGGCGGTCTTGGTGTTATCGCCATTTAGCGATTTAAGCCCCCCTTCCTCTACGAAAACTCATATTTCCATATCTTCAGTTAATTCATCAAGCATTTTTTCTACACCATTATAAAATGAGCGAGTTACTTTTTGTTTTGAGTTTCTGAGCATCTTAACGCCTTTAGTCTTTCCATGGAAAGTTACACCCTTCATCTTTCGCTGTAAACTGTTAAGTTTATCAACTCTGCCAGTTTTCGTGCGTATCCCATGCCTGTAAGGGGTCGTAACTATCATATGCCCATCTTCAATTAGGTGAGCATGAGGGGCCGTAGACTGAACTCTTACAACCTTAACAGATCCACCTTTATACTCTTTTACAGCCTTGAACCGCCAGCTTTTCTTAAGATCGCCCGCCGTCCTTCCTTTTCGTGGCCTCTTTAACACTGGAGTATTTCCTTTTACTTCCTTTTGTAGAATCTTACCTTGTGCTACAAGAAGCGCATCCGCTTTCCGGGGATAGTTTTTGGATACCTTATCCATAGCAGAGATTAATTCATCAAATCCGAACACATCATCACTTTTCATAAAATGACCTCCCTCATAGGTGAAATCATCATATTCTCGCTTCCAATGCAACAAAAGGAGATTTTACAAGGGAGCCTTTATATGGTGTAATAGTTGAGTTCCACTTTGGCATACCATCTACTCGGTAAACAAATTTAAATGCAGTTTCATCATATATAAAGCGCACATGAATTGATGATTGTGCTTTAATATTGGACTTATCTGTTATTATGTATTCCTTCATGTCTGCAAGGAGAATATCTCCAACATCTCCCGGTGCAGAAGCTTGCTCAATAAAGTTGACGGGTTTCCCCAGTAAAATGCCAAATGGAGCACCTGCAATCGAATTGTTAGGTAAATAAACAGGAGTATCTCCGATTTTCAATTTATACAGATATGGTCGCAATTCACCATTTATATACCATTCTGCCCGGCCGTATTTGTCATAACAAGATGCAAGCATTTTAAGAAGGTTTTCCACACAAATTATGTCTGTCTGTCCAGATTCCTTGCTGACAACTGCGAGAGCATCGCTGTTTAAAATACCTAATGGCTCGCCTGCACCACTACCCCTAAGTATGGCATCTTCAAGTTTAAAAATAAATTCATCTGAAAAGGCAGCATGAATAACACTCCCCAGCGCGGATACATCTTCTAATAGTTCATCTGTTGCATAACAAAGACCTGTTAACTTTCCTAAGGTAAGTGTAAGCTGCTTGAATTTAGGCTTGCTTTCCGAGATTTTTCCTGCTTCTTTTTCCCAGTAAACTTGTACGCCTCCCCATCGGTAACCATCTTCTCTGCTCACCTCATCAACTAAATTTATTTTGAGCGAGTTAGACTTTGTCGATATAGGTATGTTGGTCACTTTTGAAAGAAGGTCGCCACCCTCATAGACACTCTTAAGAAGATCGGATGCAAAATCCTGCTGAACAAGGTATCCACCATCTGACATTACTCCTTCACTTGCTCCGGCTGCACTATTTATAAGTCTTGTATCAATACTGCCGCCCGGTCGCTCGATTTCAGCTATTGCACGCAGCTGCTCTCCAAATTCATTAAACTTAAGGCTTTTCGTTATACGTTTTTTCATTCTAATTCATTCCCTTTCAAAATTATTTTTTTAAACTAAGTATGTTGCGGTTTTTTCTTAAGATCTGGATTGCTTTTTCAATGCAAACCCTTACTTGTTCTCGTGTTACTCCTTGAATTTCTGCTATTTTGTCAAGTGTAAGTTCATTACAATACCGTAATTTAATAGTATAACGCATGTGTGGATCTAAGAGATTCACAGCATCCCATAAAACTTTTGCAGCTGCATCTTCATATATTTTTTCGAACTGCTCCTCCGATTCGCTATCTGCTAAAAGATCCCCGAGGGTTGTTCCGTCACATTCCTTTAATTCTTGCTCGAAGCTGATAATAGGCTGATTTACAAGATTTGCCTTTATCACTTTTTCAATCGGAACTCCTATTTCAGCAGCGATTTCTTCATCTGTAGGAATTCTGCCAAGCATATTAGATAAAACATCATTTGCCTTCTTAGCCTTTGAGTATATATTTCGCAGTTCGTATGGTATGCGAATTGACTCACTTTGATATTGGTATTGCTTAACAACAGTTCCAAGAACGCACCATTCCAAATATGTAGTAAATCGTACTCCAAAGTTAGGGGAGAACTTTTCAGCAGCTTGTACAACAGAAAAGTAAGCATCTTGCATTGCATCCTCGATATACTCAGCTTGCGTTATATACTTTCTGATAATTTTTAAAATTAGCTTTCTGTTCTGATTATACAAGGTTAATAGGTTTTCAGTTTTATTGATGCCCTGTTGTATCAAGGATACAAGAGTTTCGTTTGATTGCATTTCTGGCATTGACAACCACTTCCAATCTTGATATAATAATCTTAGAATGTGGCATCAATGAGAATGCAGTCTTTTTTTCATGGGTTTGCATTATGCCCCCTGTGGTTAAGTAAAGCCGCCGGGGGTATAATCATTACAAGAACATTTCATCTACCTCACCACCTTTCACAGGATTTTTATCATGTCTTTCATTTTTGTAATATCGATACAAATGCTTTTTGGCATCCATACCGGGAGCGGTTCTTTAGCAAGTTCATTTATTCCCGGCTTATCTGAAATGTCGATATACCTCATTAGCACGCTGCATAAAACAGTGGAAAATACTTGCGCATAACATTGTTGTGTTAAAAACATTGTCTTAAGTCCTTGATCCGTTATCGTTTCTTTAAATCCAGCGATGTGCTTCCATTTTTCCGATTGCGTATTAAAGAGCATGTATCTGTGTGCTTGAACAAATTTGTTTAGCATTAAATTGAGAACTGCTTTGTTTTTCACAATGTTCTTGTTTTTTTCTGCAAGGTGTGAGATGTCGCTTCTAACAATCGCAAACGGCGAGGACATAACTGCTGGGTTAAGTTTCTGATAAATATAAATGGTAAGCCATCATACTTATACGCTGCCGCCCAGCTTTCCAGTGCGCCAGCACTACTTGCATCGGGCCATTGTTTTGCCAAAATAAATCACCTTCCTCTGTCTAAATCATCAATTTTGTAGAGCGTTTGTAATTCCTATAATCCTTGATTTTGCTGTTATTTCTTTAAGTTTTATAAAGCTTTACATATTACATATTAAAACTACATTTCTACTATTTGTAATTTCCCACTCTAATAATTTCACAAATTTTCTATGTATAAGCCTTATATATTTATTATGATTTTGTTATAATACGAATATATATTGATGTTATTGGATTCTTGGTATTACAAAACCCTTACAAGTCCTTACAAAATTACTAAAATGGTAAGTCATCATCCTCATCTATAGTAATAAATCCATCCACCGCATTATCTGCTTTGGATTTAGAAGCTTTATAAAAGTCAAACTCTATCATTCTAACTGGTTTGTGATTGAAATACTTAACAGGAGTGCCGCTATCTTTATCTGGCAGGATACCTTGTTCTATCAAGTATTTTATTGTTTTGCGAGGTGAATAGTTATTTCTGTTAAGTTCCTCCTTAAAAATGCTTGGAAAGATATAATATTTGCCCCGCTCCACAAATCCAAACCTTGGGTCTTTAGCGTTTTCAGTAAATTGCTTTTCATTGCTGAGTATCCATTCGATAATAAATTGTGTCGCATTCTCATTGACATCTCGTTCTTTAGATGTCTGCTGGGATTTTAATATTTCCACTCCCATACTGATAGCTTTAGCTGTCGCTTCGGAGCGTTCTTCTCCAAATAACCAAATTGAAGCAAGAATATCTGCGGTCACTATAGTTGATATTCCGTCAATGTGCGCAAGGCTTATTCCATCCGAATATGCTTTGAGTTCCTTGGTTATGGCCCGGTTGAGTTTTTTTACATTGTCATCCCCAAATTCTATGAGCCGTTTTACAAACTCAACGCCTGCCGTTCCGTGACATTCTGCTGTGAATGGGTACATGTCGCTTGCTTCCTGCGGATCGTCAAACGGCCGGCCGTAAACCTCAAGCACACGGGTGCTGACACCTGTCTGTGAACTGTCCGTTGCCAGCGGTTCTTCTCCTGTGGCAATGATAACCGTTCGCCATTGTTTTATCGCCTGCAGGCCGCCGCTTTTCGTTCCCCTTACCTTGCTGACACCCTCAGCTAACATATAAACCAGTTGCTCCACCGTTTCCTGCTTGTTTCCGGCAAGCTGCCTTTCGTTCAGTCCAAACGGCAAATCCTTAAAGAATGCCGCCGTTTGCTCAAGTCCTACCTTTGTTGCGTTGAATGAAACTTTCAAGCTGTCCGGGTCGCCCCAAGCCGACAGCGCCGCATGAAGTGCTGCTGTCTTGCCGCCTTCAGAACCGCCCCAGTTGTAAATAAAGAATATTCTTTGATTTACTATCTTGAGAAGCGGGGGAGCGAAAGCTGCCGCTAATATGAAGCGGAAACGATTTCTTTGTCGGTGCTTCTGCATCATTGTCGTCCAATCTTCAAGCGTTCCGGCTTTGTTGTATGCTTGGACTCTGCCTATCATGCTTCGCTCAACATCGAGGAGGATGTCGCCGCCAAGACCGGGCAGGAAGTGCTTGTCTGTGGCCCATCCGAGTTGGCTCACGCTTGGAACTTCTTTTATAATGTCGATGTTCTCTGCCTCCAGTGCTTCAAGAAACAGCACCACCTGCTTTGCGTTCTCGCTTGTGATCATTGCCCCGAGTTCCGCAAGGCTTACGATGTTTCGGCTTTGATATATGGTTGTGGAGGGGAATATTCCGAATTTCCACCGATTGCGTTTTTTGAAGGCTATCTGCATTTTTTCCTCATCAGTTTCAAGATTGCGAACCCTGCTAACGATTATAATTGGTGTCCTGCAGACCCTTGAATAGCTTTCGGTGCGCTTATCAAATTTGAATATGCCATCTTCCGAAAGCCGCCATCCGTTCGGCTCTCGCAGTTTGACGGGCATTCCCTTTACCAGTTCGGGCAGATCCTCTGCTACTTCCTGTAGGTTGATTTTCTCGGCTTTTTGGATTGCAGCCTTTATTGTATCTGTGGCATCCACACCTTGCTTTATGTATAATTCTGACGGGTCTTTGACTCCGCTGTCCTTCAAGTTGAAAATATAAACCTCGCCTTGGTATTCGCCGTCATAAAGCTTTGCAGTCACCTGCTTTATAAATGTTTCGCCACCTTTGTCGCTTTCTTGGTGCAGATATAGCTTTGGTATGTGTTGTATCTGCTCCGTCCACCCGGTTTGGAAATTCGTAGCGCCGGGTACTCCGAGCGTATTAAATCCTAAACTCCAAAGACTTTGACTGTCGGATTCGCCTTCTACCAGTATTGCGTAGTCTGTGTAGTCCTTGGCTTTCCACAATCCGTATAAACAAAGCCTTGACTTTGCCGCCCACTTAAAGTACGGCTTTACCGATGGGTTGTATCGTTTCCTTGTTGCCACCACTTTGCCGTCCGCATCCCGGTATGGTATCTTGATGTGCTTGCCGGCCCCGTCTGTTCCGTTGCTGATGCCGAGTTCGCTTTTCAGCCATTCTACCGTGAAGCACTTTTCTTTTGCATACTGCTCTATTGAGTATTCCAGCACCGTTTTTTCCTTTTTCGGCTCTGTGTCTATCCCGGCAAGGGCCAGTAGTTGCTTATATGCATCCGATTGGCTGATGTTTTCGATTTTGGATAAAAACACGGTAGCGTTTCCGCTTTCGCCACAGCCTTCGCATTTAAACAGGCCGTTTTTTGTGTTGAACCAAAAGCTTGGATGCTTTTCATTATGGAAAGGGCAGCAAGCATGCATTTTGTCTTTTCCGCACGGCTTTGGGTTTTTGATGTATTGGGAGTAAAATTTAATCCAGTTTATTCTGCTGTCAATGTTCGTGTATTCATAGCCGTTTGTGTTTTTCGTTGTCCTCACCTCTTTTCCCTGTGCTTGCCTTCGCCATTATTTTTGATTACGGCAATTGCCGCCTTGGCGTAACCAAGCATCAAGGCCTTCACGATGCGCAAAAACTCTTCTGCCGATACGCACCGTAAATGGAGCATCTTGTAGCAGTCGCAGGGTCATATTTCTGCCAATCGACAAATATGCCATGACTTCACTAATGCTCATTAACGCTTTTTCTGAAATATCAGTGACCTTTGCCATAACTTCACCACCCTTCATTTGGTTTATTTTTTTTATTTCGCTTGCTATCGTTCTTATTATATGTTATAATTTATGACATTGGTAGACGGTCATAACTATGTCCTGAAAATTTGTGAGGTGTTTTTTTTGAGCTTCAAAATGGAATGTATAAACAATATTTATCCTGTGAAAATTAAAAAGGGGATCGTTTATATTAATTGCGATCCTAAAAATATTTGCCGTGAAAATATTATGAGTTCAAATGTAGGCATGGATTTTTTAAAAATTAAGAACAATACAGACTTAGAAGAATTCCTCATGAAATATGGGCCATTAGAGAATGTAGGAATTTTAAGGCAACGGTTTAATTTTAGTCTGCTCGACATTCCCGTTGTTGATAACTTTATACCCATATGCACAACTGCCGAAATATATTCAATGATTAACGAATTGCGTTCATTTTTGGAATGGATGGATTATTGTATGTGTGCTGTTAAATCAAACGACAGGGATGATGACCACCTTGAAGATGTTAAAGGATTATTATTTGGAAGTTTGGACTTAGTAAATGAACAAACATTCCGAATACCAATGAAAGTTTGTTTTGATGAAAATTATAATTTATGGCGCGTATATGAACCACGTTCTTTAAAAGAAGCTATCTATATCAGAATTGTTGATGCACTTACAAAAAAGCAGTATATTAAGCAATGCGAATGTGGATGTGGAGAATGGTTTGATACGGACAAAGAATTTAAAAAGTATTATAACGATGGTTGTGCCAAAAGGGCCTCGAAAAGAAGAAACAGGGAAGGGAAGGCGGATGATATTAAAGAAAGAACTTACACGAGTGTTCGCGAGCATTTTAACTATCTTCGCCGTAGCTGCACCTTAAATCGCTACGTTTATGCTGATTGGTTAACGAGAGCACAGGATATTAAGAAAAAAAGCAATAATTACTTTTTTGATTTAGATAACCTATGTAAGGAACATTGCGCCTGTAGCAAATGCAAAGATGGGATTGCAACCTTTTTCAAGGATAAGTGGGAACAAAAACTTAATATATAAATTTGGGTATGGGCGATTGTTTTTATGTAGTAGAGGTTGTTTAAAGCACGGCATAAATAAAGAAAAAGATAGTTATTTTGACCCCCACATTTGACCCCCACGAGAAAATTAAAAGGTAAATCGGAATAAACCTTATCAAACTTCAAATGCCGTAACATCAAACAAATTTCAATTTATTAAACTATGTTAAACCTGCATAAATTGAATTTGAAAAGCCTTTTAATCAAGGTGTCCCGCGTTCGAATCGCGGATGGGTTACCATTTAAAAGTCCCTCAACCATGCGGTTTGAGGGACTTTTTGTTAGTTTGCCCTGCATGGGCGATAACTTGGCGGTGAAAGTCCGCTACAGGCTTGGCAGTAGGAACTGTTAGCAGAGGGCAAGGGTGTCCGCCGTGAGGCGGAATCTGAAGGAAGCCTAATGCAAACC
>JAAZFB010000445.1 GCA_012511915.1 Clostridiaceae bacterium | reverse complement strand
GCACATTGCTGAGTACCGGGCTGCTGGCACTTGGCTTTGTCGCTATTTGGATAATGCTTAAAGTAACCGTTGTCGAAACATCCTTGCTCGCTTTTGTGTTTTGCATTGTTCTTCTCGCCGCAAGTATTCCAGCGGGGTATGCCTGCCTCTCTGTTCAAAGTCTGTTGTTTCCATTTATGGTGCGCATAGATATGCGGCGGCATTTATACTTGCTAAGAAACGGGTTTAGGATTGCTCGCCTATCGTTGGCGGCAGAGACCACTATTTCAATTGTTCCGGCGTACAGCCGTGGAGATTGGGGTTATGCTGCCAATCTCAAAAGAGATAGTAGGGGCTGTTCTTGGCCTATAATTCCTGCCACCGTTATCGGGTCAAAGCACAAAGCCTTTCTGGAAGCGGAAAGTGTCAAACAGTTCATCGAAAACAGAGTACCCTCTCTTCGTGTCAGCTTGGATCAGTGGGGTACGGCAGAGATTAGACCAAACATTGAATACATTCGGTAGGCAAGCATCAGTTCAGCTCCCATTCTATCCAAAAAATGGTTAAGGTGCGAAAATCGCTGATAAAAGCAAATATTTGACAAAGTGCATCTGAGTCCTTATTTTTAAAAAGATACCAAACTCAATACCATTTCGGGCAATGCCAACTTTTTTACGGACATAGTCATAGATGTTGGGTAATCGCAGTGGTGGGTCGGTGCAAGGAAGTCTGAAATTACCAGGAAACCTTTGGAGCCAAGATCCTCTCCTTGAAATCAGCAGGATAATGCAATGGACTCAAATAACGTTTCACCGGCGACTTTTAGAATCAAATGTAAAAGATATAGCGCTCCTTTGAGAATAATTCAGATGGCTTCTTTGCTTGCAATGGTCACTGCTTTGCCTTTGCTTTTTTTCTTTCCTTGGGGCAGATTTTTGGCTTTTGCGGGACTCATAGGAGAGTCTTACGCTTTCTTGAAAATCAAGGAAGTTAGATGTTATCAATGCAAGCATAGTCTCGCTTACTTGTTTCTAGACCCAAATTATTCAAAAACAAGGACTTCACTTATCTTTCCAGATGGGCTTCCCAAAGATGTTAAAGTATGTCCATATTGTCACGCCGATTTCGACAAAACAATTTAGTCAGAGAGTTTGCCCAAATGGCAACGAGAATATATCACGATGAGGCCATCCTATGATTGCTGTGTCGCCTCTCCGGGACTTTTTGAGCGGAGAGATGCCCTCCATTTGATTTTTTGGCCACTTACTATATATTATAGAAAATCCCATATTAAACAAGGGTTTTTAGAATAACAAAAAGTTTAGCAATGGATTTAGTTATGACAAAACAAAATCTTGATTCTTCAAAACTATTGCAATCTTTACAGTTATTACAGGAACAACTTTTGCTCATAGATGCTTCTAAGACAGAATTGGTTGTTTGTGGTGGTTCTGCGTTGATTGCTTTGGATTTGGTTTTACGCACGACACAAGACCTTGATATTATTGCATTAATTAGAGCTGATGAGCTTATTGACTCTGAGCCTTTACCGGAATATTTGATCTCTGCAGCAATTCAGGTTGCCAGAATTTTAAATTTGCCGATTGC
>JAAZFB010000444.1 GCA_012511915.1 Clostridiaceae bacterium | reverse complement strand
CGACATATACTCAACGGATTGAATACTCATGTTTGCAATGTGCGGAATCTCCTTAATTTCATCCAACTGTTCCAAGCTGACGGATTGAATACTCATGTTTGCAATGTGCTTTTCCCATGTTTCTATGATTTTGTCAGACACCTTATCAAAAGTATCGTTTTCATCGTAGGCAATACCTAATTTTTCAAGCAATGCCTTTATTTTTTCTTTGTCCATACTTTCCTCACTTCCTTTTTCTTTATTTAACTTTTCGTTAGACTTTGCGTCATTAGCTAAAGGTGCGTTACTTATTGCGAACACTTTTTGATGATCTGCTTTTTTAATAAAAGTCGTAAGTTGACCTTTGGATGTATAAACACCGAATACGTTAGTATCTTTGGATAGCTCTTTCAATTCGTCCACAACAAGGAACTTGCCTTTCTTATTTTCGAAAACATCTCCAGCACTGCACATTGATATTCCTGCACCCTTGTAAGCTCCATCAAATACACCAGATTCCTCCATAAGATACCCTGGATTTTTAGCAATAATATAACAAAGCTTTATGTTCCCGTCTTTATCTTCATACTTTTGCCCTGGTCGATGATTGCATTCATAATAATTAGAGCCGCATACAGAACACTCAAATTTATTGCTTCCCCAACCAATAGATGTGTCAAAAAGAACACCATTTTCAATATCCTCAATAATACTATTTGCTGAACGCCCATTTTTTGTTGTGTCCGAACGCGGAATATATTTATCTATTTCTAGTTCAATGGTTTCGTCTTGATCGGCACTAGGCTGTAACCGTGCATCAAAAGTTCTTCCGTATATTGCAACGGGTTCATTGAATGATGCCCAACTATGATTTAAAAGCCACGAAACACCTTCTTTTGCGTTAATTGCAAAAGTTTCAAGCAGTTCTTTGCTTAGCTGCATGTATCTATCTTCGATTATTCTATCTCCTGCTGACTTTCCACCAAAAACAAATACATCATCTGCGGTAAACGTCTTTTTTGCAAGGCTATTGATTAATGCAAGTTGTTTTTCGTTTGGTTTTCCGAACATTCTTCTCACCTTCTTTCTTTTCTAATTCATCTATCTTTTTGTGCTTAATATTATTTTTGAATGAATCAACGTCCTGCATTGTTTTTATTTCGGTTAGATTTGTCCCCCGAATGTTTATAAACTCCATCGATTCCATCACCTCCGACACTGAAACTTGCTCGAACGCTCTCGCTAGGCTTTCCGGTGGCTTTTTCGACACCCATAACTTTTTGAGCACCGGCGTTTTCATCAACCCATCCCATCAACTGTGCTACTGCATAAAGTTTTTGTTCCATAAGCTTGACACTCATTCTCATTTCTTCTGAGTTCCAATCCATCACAGTGTATGAGAAACGAGGAACAACTTGATAACCATGCACTCTTGCCCATATTCTCGCAATAGACTCAACAAGCCTTTTACTGCCTCTTTGTAAAGAAGCAAGCCCAGCACAGAAGATTTGAAACTGTACAGTACCCCACGTCTCAGTAACACCAGTATTCCTGTTGGAGAACACCGAAAGTTGCATTAACCCATTCATAACTTGAATATCTGTCATTTCGGAAAATGCCCTAATATCCATCGACCTTGAAGGATTGCTTCCTTGGGAAGTATTTATTTTAGTGTCATCGTAATGAATAAAATCATCCGTAGGCTCAAGCCCACGAAGCAACTTTTTAACCCACTCAAAGTATTCTTCTAAATACCTTTTTAGCTTTTGTGAGTCGTTTCTAATACTAGAAGGTGCTGTTTTTATAAGTGATTCCCTGTCAAGTTCAACATCGTTTCTAGGATAGCCCTGTCTTCTTAATACCGATGCCATATCTATATAACTCTGTAGTTGATAATCTACAGATTGCAGGGCAGGAGAGAGCATTAAGTTACCTCTAGGGTCATCAATATCGGGGTCTGTTGGGACGTAAAAAAAGTTGCCCTGCGATAGGTCAACCTTTTGTGTCATACTATATTGGTATGGTATCCATACCTTTTTGTTTCCTCTAACCTCGCTTTGCCAGCGTATCGATTGAGGTTTGATAGGGTATACATCTTCAACGTCGCTCATATCCTCAAGAACAACAACCTCGCAACCTTGACCACCTCGAAGGATTGCCGACCTGTGAAACTGGTCAATCAAACCATCAAGTCCTGACGATGAAATACTGTTGATACGGCTTGCAAACTCTCGCCATTCGCTTTCTATTGCTTTAATAGGTTCACCAGTGTTAATCTCGGTAAATTCCATCTTATTACCGAGATTAAGAAGTCGCATCATATTCCACAAGGCTTTTGCGACGTCGGGGATTTTCTTTGAGCAAAACTCAACCGCATCCCCTTCGTCTCTAAACATTCGTAGTTCCTCAAGCAAATTCGCTGACCTTGACCTATAAGGCGATAGTATACTGCTCATATTACTTGTACCCGA
Organism: Clostridiaceae bacterium; assembly: GCA_012511915.1. Taxonomy (GTDB): domain Bacteria; phylum Bacillota; class Clostridia; order Monoglobales; family Firm-18; genus JAAZFB01. Next base: position 394 of record JAAZFB010000444.1, on the reverse strand, counting down.
CAAACGTCCTACATGTATTCCTTCGGTTTGAGGTGCGTCTCTATTTTTTGTGCCTTTTTTTCTGCTTAAAATTCCCATGATTCACCGCCTTAGTCTATATCAAGCGTTGTCCGTTCGAGTTTTAAGTTCATTCCCTCTGGCGTTAACAATGTATATTCGCTATTACTATCTACTACAATTCCCTCACATTGCATTGTCTGTAAAGGTGTCACAACTTCGCATAATCCAGCATTTCTCTTATATGCAATATAATTACAAATTTCTGCAAACTTAGCAGGGGTATTTGTTGTAGCTTGGGGATTTGTATCTGTCAATCTATGAAAGATAATATGATAAGATAATTTGCTATTACAAATTCTATCTATTAATGCTTTATAATTTGCAATATCTGTTT
>JAAZFB010000443.1 GCA_012511915.1 Clostridiaceae bacterium | reverse complement strand
GGCTTAGACAAAACGGTGAATTTAAACAGCATGAATATATTGCAACGATAAGTGACATAGACAAATTTGTGGAAAGTTTTCTGCCGGATATGCTTTGTCAGTACCATAAATTTAAAAGCAGAGAAAACACCTCACCCATTGACGGTGCTTTTGAATTTATGAACAGGCGGTTTCGGGCAAACATCTATTACAGTCTAAGCGGAATGAATGTTGCACTTAGACTCCTTAGCGATAAAATTCTGCCTCTTGAAAAACTGCTGATGCCGGATACCGTCAGGGAGTTTATCAGTCCTCACAACGGCTTAATTTTAGTAGCAGGCAAAACAGGAAGCGGAAAAACAACTACCTTGGCATCCATGATTGATGCCATAAACCATACTCGGTATGAGAATATTTTAACCATCGAGGAGCCGATTGAATATATTCATATCTCCGATTTACGCCGAATTGAACAAATTGAGGTGGGCGTTCATGCAGAAAGTTTTGAAGCCGCCACCGTTGCCGCACTTCGTCAAAACCCAGATGTTATTTTAATTGGAGAAATGCGTGATTTGCCCACCATACAAAATGCCATTACTTTGGCGGAAACAGGGCATATGGTTTACGGTACTTTGCACGCTAAAAGCATTACCGAAACTGTTGACAGGATTATTGATGTGTTCCCCTCCGGTCAGCAAGAGCAAATTCGTCAGCAGTTAGCAAGCGTATTAAAAGGGATACTCCACCAAACCCTTGTTAGAGGCATAAATGGAAATGTTCTGCCTTTAGTGGAACAGCTCATTGTAGACGATACCGTGTCCTCTATGATTATGCAGAGGCAAAGACCCAATGCCATTCGTGACTATTTGCGTGGAAAATCCAAATGCGGTAATGTTCATATTGCGGATAATGCGGCTTGGCATATCCAAAACGGTAGGCTTGAGGTGCAGACCATAAAACATCTTCTGTCCCCTGATGATTACAACATGGTAAAGGCGATTTTGGCAAATATTCAGAAAAGGGGTGGTTTTGATGGCTAAACGAATATTGTTTCAGACAGCTTTAGACAAGGGATATATCTCAAAAGAGCAACTTCAGAAGGTGGAAGAATATCGAGCAGAAACAAATGTATCCGATGAGCGAGCCTTGCTTGATTTAAAAATACTAACCGAAGAAAATTTAATGAAACTCTATCAGGATATTTATGGTTACGAAATGATAGGTGGTATTAAGAATATTGAGGCGGATGCCTTTACACTAAAGTGCAGATACAAACCCCTGCTTGACATAGGATTTATGCCTGTGATGAAAGATAACAAGGTGCATATTATTACAGCAAAACCGCAAAACAGCTTGTTCGCAGAGGACTATATCCGTGAAACCACAAACTACAAAGGCGGTTTTACTTATTCCCTTATCACAGAATCAAACCTTAGAAAACTGATAAGCAAAGCCTTCAATGTAGAAAATGAAAGCGTTGAACTTGAAAACTTTGAATCATCTGCCAATACTCCCAGTAACGTTTACGATGTTTCGGAAAATGATTCCTCGGCGATTGTCAATTTGGTAAACCGCATATTAAGGGAAGCCATAGAAAATAAAATCTCCGATATTCATTTTGAGCCGCAAGCCGATCACCTTCGTGTACGCTATCGTGATGACGGACTTTTAAAACCTATGT
>JAAZFB010000442.1 GCA_012511915.1 Clostridiaceae bacterium | reverse complement strand
GTTTTAGTCCGCGCAATTGCGATTTTCGACCGGAAATAGGAACAAAACGATAGGTATATATAGTTAGGCGACTAATAGTAGTATTGTAATAAGAGAGGTGAAGAAGATGACAATTGAAGAACAGAACCTGAAAATGCTTAAAAAACTGTTTGCAAGGATTGAAAAACTTAATGATTCGTTCAATGAATCTTTTAGTTGTGACGGAGTGGAATGTGGAAATTGCCCCTTTAATATGGGAAACAATGAATTGCCTTTTAGGGAAAATAAAAAGACTGCCTGTGCGCATGCGGTAATGTCGGAAATACTTCGACAAGTTGTTGATAATACTTTCCAAAAGGAACGCATTTTAATGTTTTGTTATGATAAGGAATTTGAAGAAGACGATGACTATTAAATTCCAAAAACTCCAAACTATTTCAACATTATTATAAAACCCTACCTATTTTAAAAAGCCAACACTTATATACTTACCTATCCTATATAACCCTTGTAGAACGCTTAAACAGGGAAACAAACCCTGTAAAGCGTTTTAACAGGAGTTATAAGAATGTATCCAAAATGCGACAAAACATTATGTCCAAAGCATACAGAAACAGGTTACAAAATACCATTACTTTGTTACCTATGCCTGATAGGCAAAACAAACATGCCTCTTGAAAAACGCTCCAACTGTATTACCAATTGCCCGAACATTGAAACCGCAAAATTGGGGGCGATAATTTGATATTTTGCACGTGTGACCAAACCAATTACGAATTATTTTATTGTCAAGTAGTTTGTGAAAATAAACGTAATTGGAAGTATTGCCCCTTTAGAAAAACCGCGCAAATACAGTTAGACCTATCCGGCAATCCCATAGCAACCACTCCATCCATACTCGCAAAACGCCGCCGTAAAGCATTACAGAATCCCGCCAAATATCTTACCGATGGAGGAAAATTTCATAATAATTTCCGATACGGGAAATTTGCAAAAAAGGAGGGGTTTATATGAAGGTTTTAATAGCCTGTGAATTTTCAGGTATAGTAAGAGATGCTTTTGCTAAAGGTGGACATGACGTTTTATCCTGTGATTTACTAACTACAGAAAAACCAGGCAACCATTACCAGGGAGATGTAACGGAAATTCTTAAGGAAAAATGGGATTTAATGATTGCGCATCCTCCATGCACTTACTTATGTAATAGCGGTGTTAGATGGTTGTATTCGCAAACAGGTAGATGGTTAAAAATGGAAGATGCAAGAAAGTTTTTTATGTTATTATATACGGCGAATATACCTAAAATTTGTATAGAAAATCCTATACCGCACAGTTATGCCAACTTACCGCCATATACGCAAATAATACATCCATATATGTTTGGACATGGAGAAACCAAAGCAACATGTTTATGGTTAAAGAATTTACCGTTATTAACGCCTACAAATGAGGTAAAAGGAAGAAAGGCCAGGGTTCATTACGAATCGCCTGGTATCGATAGATGGAAAAATCGGAGTAGAACTTATACAGGAATTGCAACCGCAATGTCCGAACAATGGGGGATATAATGTCCGAATACGTCCGCATTCCCGGTTCTGCTCGACGATACAAGAACGTCGATACAGGTGAAGAAATTTCCCGCCGGGAATATATTAAAAGAACCGTAAAGTTTACTCCCGAACACAAAGCATATCAACGAGTTAAAGAAGGTAAAGCAAAACCGGGCGTAACCTTCAGAAAATACGAACAAGCCCAAAGGAATAAAGCAATTAAAAAAGCAGAAAAAGGGCAAATAGATTTTGGTTTTGAAGGCGTTGACCATGAACTAGAATCTCGACAAATGCCGACAAAACGGGATTATAAAGTATCGCAGTTAGCAGGCAGTTATTATTGTCGTAATAATAAAACCGGACGTGTAACAATTTCAAACGGTTTTAGCACTGCTATTGATTCGGACAAAAAACCTGTTTTTAACAGTATAGAATTTTTGATATTACGGGAACAAGCCGCAAACCATGCATTAGCCAAATTTGAGGAAGATTATAACTGGAAAGTTATTGGAGTATATGAAGAAGTTTGGATTGATTGGTGAATAAAAATGCCGCCAAAATTCTGTTTCAAACCGAAAACAATTAAGAACACAACGCCAAAAAACTTTGTCGCGTTTGATACGGAAACCCGTAACGACGGGAGTTTTATTTGTGGAGCATTTTACGGTCAAATTAGTATGAACAAAGGGCGCGGCCATGCGAACAAACCTTTAGAAATTTTGGAGTATTGCGATTCGGAAAACTCTTTTCGGGAAACGTTTTTATCGATAGAATCAACCATTAAGAAACAAAAACGCTCTTTTATCTTAATTGGTTTTAATTCGGCTTATGATATTATTTATTTGGGC
>JAAZFB010000441.1 GCA_012511915.1 Clostridiaceae bacterium | reverse complement strand
GCTCTTGTATGGGCGCAGATATTCGTAAACAAGGTCTAACTGCTCAATGCCAGACATTGATCTTATCTTGTCAACAGTCGTCCCCATTGATATGGCCGTCCTTGGCATAAACTGAATAAGCCCGGTGGCCTTGCTCCTCGGATTCCTTGCCTTTGGGTTCAACCGGCTCTCAAAGTACATCACATACATCAGCCAATTCGGGTCGATGCCAAGCTTGCAGGAAATGGCTCTTGCCTTTTCAACAAATCCCGCCTTATCTTCTTCTATATATTCTTCGAAATTCATACTTCTTTTTTATAGGTTCCTAACTTTGGCTGTCATAACGCGCAATCTCTTACGAAGCAAACGCTGCTTTCAGCTAACTTCCGTTCTCGGATTTCATTGTCGATGGTTTTCTGCATACCGATAATCTTGCGGTTGTTTTCCCCAACATTAAATTCCAGCCCTTTCAGCTTTTGATTGGCTTCATCCAATGCGCATTTATACCCGTCAATAAGATTTCGCTGCTGCTCTATTAACTCATCCTTGCCGAGAATTATCGCATTAAATGTGGTCTGCTGCTGCTCTGCGTTCTCAAACATCTTCTTCATTACGCTTGCAGATTTGTCAGCCACGTCTGCGTCGCTACCCTTTGCTTCAAGCTCGGCCTTCTTTGCCTCGCTCTCCTTTAATCGCCTGTTCTCTCTCCGGTAGACTATCGCGGTTGCTATCCCCGATAGAGTTCCTCCGGTCAATATTGCGATGATAATTTCTGTCCATCCCATTACTTTACCCTGTATTTTATATTGTTCGCAGTTAGTATTCTTCTCACCTCGCTCATATCACATTCATACTCTATGTGCCAGCTCGTAGCGCTGTCAGGCTTTATCATCTTTTGCAGATATTCGCTTTCATCGTAAATCTTCTGAAATTTGAAGATTATCAATGGGCTTATATATAGTTTCATTTCATATCGTGTTTTATGTTATGAGCATTTAGAATCCTCTCAAGTTCATCCGTATCGACTCCCTTATTTATCGCCCATTTAATCCCTGTTTTATTGGCTACCATACTCTGTACTTTTTCGTCTCTGTTGTATAAATCGTTAAATTTGCTCACCCATCCGAACCGGACATACAATGTCATATTCAAACTAGTAGTAGTTAAGGAAGTTAAATCGTTCTCTTTTTGTCAGATAATACATATCTTTTTGGTTATCGTATGCCTCTTTCTCGAATGAGATATTTCTATAGGCATCGCCACCCATAAAAAGGCGGATCACCCATTCAATGAAATACCACATGTAAAAGAAAACATACAGCATCTCTTTCATTTGTGCGGTATGTATCGCTTCATGATTGAGCGTAACATCACTCAACGGTCTTGCACCCCTCACAAAAAGGACTCCGAATAGATTAATCGCCCTGAAATTCGGAAATGGGATAAACTTATTTATCCACTTGTTTTGTATTATTTTCATATCAACTTTTTTTTAATGTCCCATTAACCATTACCCATATATCTGATATCTCTCTCAACTCTCCATGAACCATCACCCAACCATCTGCTGCTGCACGAACCTCATCCCCTACTTTTGCCGACATCTTGGGAAACGAAGATAAGGGTATAACTTCTGTAGTAATAGTTGCTGAAAAAGCACTCAATCTTTTTATTTGATACTGTATAGTTTGAAAATTGGGCATATTAGTAACAGAAGAATCGGTGTAACTACGTGGTGCATCTCTTGCTATTTGTTGAGGATTGTGAAAAACACCCCCATTAATAGAATGGCTGACCTCATAG
>JAAZFB010000440.1 GCA_012511915.1 Clostridiaceae bacterium | reverse complement strand
TCAGACTATTTGCAAGATGCAAGCAAGGCATTGCTGATATGCTGAAAAAGAAACCGAAATCTATGCAGATGTGCTTGTTTAAATATGATGGCTTTGGTATAGACTGAAAAAATGGGGAAACTCAAAAAAAAAGAAAACATTGACAAGCCATCGTTTGTAACATATAATTATACTTAGGCATATGGGGCTCAACTCCCTTATGCTTAAGGCGAACGATTATTCAGTAGAATTTTGCCGTAACAGCGATTTCCGCTGAAAATATTAAAAAGGAGACAAACTATCATGGCTACTTATATCATTACAGATAGCGGGACGGATTTGCCGCCTGAAATTGTAGAGGAGTACAAGCTTAAAATTGTCCCCTTGAAGTTGTATTTAGACGATGTTGAATATACTGATGGTTTAGATATAACACCTAAGGAAGTTTTCGATAAGATGCGTACCGGCGCAATGACACGAACTGCACAGGTTACTACACAGGAGTTTGTCAAAGCTTTTGAAGAATATGCAAAAGAGGGGCTTAGCCTTATTTATATAGCTTTTTCGGGCGTACTTTCCGGAACTGTTAACGCCGCTTATGTTGCGAAGAACGATCTTTTAGAGCGATACCCGGATTTTGATATTACTATTATTGATACAAAATGTGCCTCCTTAGGGCATGGTATGGTGGTGCTTAGGGCACTCGAAATGCTGAAAAACGGTGCACCGAAGGAAGAGATAATAGAAGCTGTAAAATTTCACGCTCAACATATGCAACATATTTTTACCGTTGACGATTTAGAATATTTGTACCGTGGTGGGCGTGTCACTCGCACCTCTGCGTTTATCGGACGTTTACTTAGTATAAAACCTGTTTTACACGTTGATGGTGAAGGCAAGCTTTCCCCCATTGCTAAAGTAAAGGGAAGGCAAAGTTCATTGCGAAAAATTGCAGAGATCGCATGTGAACGAGGCGTAAACTTGGATAAGCAAATTATCGCAATTAGCCATGGCGATGATATGGAAGCTGTGGAGGTAGTAAAAGGATTTTTAAAAGAGATGGCAGGATGCGAAAAATTCCTTGTCAGCTATGTAGGCGCGATGATTGGGGCGCACTCAGGACCGGGCACACTTGCGGTGTTTTTCCTTGATTGTGAAAGCCCTTACGAAAAGTACTTTGGGGGTCAATAAGGCAGATAAATGATAATAAATAACAAATCGAACTTGGACGGTATTGCACCGTTTATTGATAAGGTTGAAAAACCCTCAAGGTATCTTGGCGGGGAATGGGGCAGTGTTCAAAAAGATATTGCAAAGGTTGATATACGATTTGCTTTTTGTTTCCCCGATATATACGAAGTCGGTATGAGCCATTTAGGACTTAAAATTTTGTACGGGCTTATTAATGAACGCCCCGACACATATTGTGAGCGTGTTTTTGCACCATGGGTTGATATGGAGGAACATATGCGTAATAATAATGTGCCTCTTTTTTCTGTGGAAACGCATGACGAACTCAAAAGCTTTGATATTGCCGGGTTTACTCTGCAATATGAGATGAGCTATACAAACATTGTGAATATGCTTAATCTTGCTGGAATTCCCATACATAGCAGTGAGAGGATAAATGAACACCCTTTTGTGTGTGCCGGAGGACCTTGCGCATATAATCCGGAACCTTTAGCTGATATTGTGGATTTTTTCGTCTTGGGCGAGGGGGAAGAAGTTTTAAACGAAGTAATGGATGCATACGTTGACTGGAAACAGAAAGGTGTGGCCAGGGAAGATTTTCTGAATAAAATAGTAAATATAGAGGGAATTTATATTCCTCAGTTTTATGATGTTAAATATAATTTGGATGGGACAGTACACGAAATAACGCCTAAATCAAGTAATTACCCTCAGAGGATAAGGAAAAGGATTACAAGGGACCTTGACAAGACATTTTTTCCGGAAAAAATTATAGTCCCTTATATGGACATAGTTCACAACAGGATTATGCTTGAACTTTTCAGGGGGTGCATAAGGGGATGTAGGTTTTGCCAGGCTGGGGTTATTTACAGGCCGGGCAGAGAACGGTCAGCAGATAGGTTGCTGGAACATGCAAAAAAACTTGAAGCCTGTACCGGGTATGAGGAGAAATCGTTGACTTCTTTAAGCACCAGCGACTATACAGAAC
>JAAZFB010000439.1 GCA_012511915.1 Clostridiaceae bacterium | reverse complement strand
ATATAAGCATCTTTATGGCTCTATTACTTTATCTCTTGCTATTCATTTCTGCACCACTTATTGCGGATTTCTATGGGAAAAGTGAATTGGTATTAGTTCTAAGGATATTAGGGATTTCACTCGTATTTGGTGCTATTAATGGTGTTTACAACTCATATATCTCAAAAAAAATGCTGTTCAAGGAGCTGTTTTGGCGAAATACGGTTGCGTTGCTAATTTCTGGAACTGCTGGTATAGTCGCGGCATACAAGGGGTTAGGTATTTGGTCACTGGTTATTCAACAGCTCGCACATTATTCATCAACAACGATTATCATGTGGTTTACAATCAAATGGCGTCCTATTAAAAAAATTTCGCTAAATAGGCTGCGTTCTCTTTTCTCCTTTGGCTATAAGTTGCTTTTGTCGGCTCTGATCGAAACAGTATTTCGAGAATTGCGTACTCTCATTATCGGTAAAATGCACAATGCTTCTACTCTAGGCTACTATAGTAAAGGCGAGCAAATCCCCAAACTAATAATGACAAATGTTGATGGATCAATTCAAGCAGTAATGCTTCCAGCTCTATCGGCTCATCAAGAAGAACGCTCTAGAGTAAAATCAATGATGCGTCGCGCAATCGTTTCCAGCAGTTACGTAGTTTTTCCTGTTATGATAGGTTTGGCTGTTGTTGCAGAACCGATGGTGCGTCTTTTGCTAACGGAAAAATGGTTACCAGCAGTTCCATTTTTGCAGGTATTTTGCTTTTCTTACATGCTTTGGCCAATTCATACTGCGAACCTTCAGGCAATTAATGCATTAGGACGTAGTGACATCTTTTTAAAACTCGAAATTATTAAGAAAATACTCGGTCTAGTGATCTTATTGATTAGTATTCCTATGGGACCGTATGCGATTGCGATTGGGGGGGCAATTGGGGGAATTATGTCTTCGTTTGTAAATGCATGGCCAAACAAAAGGTTACTTGATTATAGATATTTGGAACAAATCAGAGATATTCTCCCCCCCTTATTGATAGCGATTGTAATGGGACTTGCTGTGTATTCGATTCAATTTCTTCAGCTGTCAAGCATAGTTCAACTAATTATACAGCTTGTAGTAGGTGTATCTGTGTATGTCGGTCTTTGTATCACTTTTAAATTGGAGAGCTATAATTATCTCATTACAATTCTCAAGGGACGTAGAAGTCTCATATCCAAGGCAAAAGAACCTAATGACTTATAAATATAGTAATATCTGTACAAGCGTTTTTCGTGTGGAAATGGAGGCTTGGAGATCATGAAAAAATTGTTGCTTCTTGGCGGGTCTGCACAACAAGTGATTGCTATCGACACTGCTAAAAAGCTTGGATATAAGACTGTGCTGTGCGATTACCTTTATGACAATCCCGGTCAGTTTGTGGCAGATCAATTCTATTTAGTAAGCACAACTGAAAAGGAATCTGTATTAAAAGTTGCAAGAAAAGAAAATGTATCAGGAGTACTAGCTTATGCATCGGATCCAGCTGCTCCAACAGCAGCCTTTGTGGCTGAAAACCTTGGTCTCCCAACCAACCCTCTGGCGTCTGTGAATACACTCTGCGACAAGGCAGACTTTAGAGCGTTCTTAACAGAGAATGGATTCAACACACCTAAAATACTGGCTCTAACTCAGGAAAAACGAGAAAGGATTAATCTACATCAACT
>JAAZFB010000047.1 GCA_012511915.1 Clostridiaceae bacterium | reverse complement strand
TTTTGGCATGCCCCAAAATCTCATGGTTTTCATTTGTCAATTGCAGTTTAACATTGTCCGCGTCTTCGGTAGTGATTAAACATTCAATATTGTACCATTCGTCCAATGAATACTCATAATTGCCGCTACCATTGTTAAATGAAAAATATTCATTTGTCAAAGCAAGCGGGGTAGCCAAATATGAATCGCTGTTTATACATGAAAAACGTGCTATCTCTCCCATGTAGGTGCCTTTATTTAGTATTTTAAACTTGTACCTGAGTATTGCAACTTCACCGGTTTCTAAGGCAAACTCTCTTGTGGTAAGCCATGCACCCCTGTATTTTCCCGTTGAACCTAGTATAGTCTCATCACAGTGCATATGAAGCCCATTCGTGCCGTTGTATCCCATGCCCTCCACCACATGCAAATGATTGCCATAGGAAATAGCCGGCATTCCCGACATTGCTGATGAATTGTAAAATAGCTCACTATCGTAAACACCGATGGATGAAGGATTTACACCAGATTCGAAATCGTCAGTAAAAATTGTAACAGCTTCAATTTGCGCCGCTACCCAAACACCCTGGGACACAATAAACAGGCCAAGTAACACCATTATTATTTTAAATTTTAATCTCAAAACTCTACACCCCTTTCTAATCTAAGAGATAGACAAAAACATCATACAGTGACTGATACTCAAAACGCACCCATACTCTTGCACTGTCGCCACTTTTATAAGATGGCAGCGCAGAAAAAGCACCTTCCAATTTAACAATATCTCTTTCAACATCATAAACGGGGATTGATGGCTGTCTGCTGCCCGGCCGTACCAAGTACGCGTCAGACGCTGTTGTCTCGTTTAATCTGTCCTCAGACAAGAAGTTGAAATTTAAAAATGTACCGTTGCTATTATAAAGGTTTCCGTATATTATATTCCATCTAGGTTGGTTTTCTTTATAGGGCATAATCTCTGTGTTCTTATCAAAGGAAAAAAGTCTTTCAATGTAGGTAAATTCTCCCTGGTTATTTTGCCTAAACCTTATCAAGTCTCCCTTTTTTAATAAGTTTATAGCATCGCTCGGATCTGCCTCTGTCGCAATTAAGTCAGCACCGTTGGCTGATGCAGTCATTAATAGAAGCTTTGAATTGCCCGAATTAAAGAAGCCGTTGGTCTCTCTTCCATTTCCATATACGATTAGATTAACACCCTGCTCGCGCTCTTCGTTAATAGCCTGGGATATATCTCCCACCATATAGGAAATTATATTAGTTTCCAAAGCACTGGCAGCTTCCTCGTACAAAACAGCGCAGCTCATTTCATTCATATCGCTTAAGTCATAGCCTTCTATGGTATAATAGTTTCCCGATATACTCGTTGTAGTTATAACTTCAAAGGCTTTGTCGTCCGGATTCTCAATGTCGGCAGCCCCGTCTCTGAATATAACCGTATTGGCTGTTAGAGCCGCCCTTTGTTTGAACGTGCTTCCCGCATAGAACCGCTTCTCCCTTTTAAGGTCAAGGGTAAGCGAGGTTTCAGAAGTTTCGTGGGGGGTGTTTACTGTCGCTGTGTCAATTTCTCTTATAAGCCCTTCCGAAACCCTATACCGAATTACCTGGCGGCGATTTAAATCCACCACTCCATCGGTTTCAGAGTTGCTTTTTACGCCTGTGTCACCGTCTAATGTAAACTTTTCCGCCACATCGTATATAACTATATTGCCCTCGTCTGTTAATAGTTTGATTTGAAGGGTATTTTCAAACATTTTTTTAGATATGGCAGATTTTATAATATATCCATATCGTATTTCGTCTGAGTGAGCTTCCGACAAATAATCAACCATAACCCTGTAATTATCAAAAAGGGCAACTATAGAATCACCCGGCTTAAGCTCCGCCTTTTTTTCCTGTGACAAAAGTCGCGAATAAAACTCGCCTGTGGAATAGCTCAAATCATTTAGCACAATTGTCCCATTATAATTACTTGTTTCCGAAACTGTTCCCGCAACTTTTCTAGTGCTTACATAGATTTTAACGCTACTTGCCGCGGCATAATCAAATACCAGCCATCCATCTTCAAAAGAAAAAGCATCACAAGCGATATTTATTACATGCCCCGCTCTGATTTGAGAAAAATCTGCCGATTGGTTGTTTAAATATACCCTAATACTATCGTCCACATGCTCCAGCTCAATTTTCTCATCGTTATATTTTGTAACAATCCTATGTTTTTCATGAGATATACCATCTACTATCTCCGTTTTTAATAGTGTCATGTGGGCCACATCATAAACACCGTTTTGGTCACTGTCCAGCATTGTTGTATGCCCTGACTTGAAATTGTCAAACAGCTCCCTAGACACAGACATATTTTTGTTATTTACTATAAAGTAAGACTTGTAATCAAGCCGAATGTTTTCGTCGTCACCGTAATGTACGATAACGTAATTCACATCGAAGGAAACACGGTTTATATCCCTCGCCTCAATTGTAACTGGCGCTGTTTCTTTATCAACAATTATACTGACAACAGATTTCTCGCCCTCTATTTCGCGGGTGTAGTAAGTGACATTTGACCCCACAAGCTCGTCGTTTACAAGTATATCCGATAAAAATTCCTCACCGTCTATGTTTATATAGCCTTTTTTGCTTTTGTCGCTCGCAAGGCCTACATTTTGATTAGCAAAAATCCTGCCCCTTAGCTTTTCCAATTTTTTTAGTTGATAGAGAGTGGGCTTTGCTGAAGATGTACGCTCGTAATCTTGGGTAAGTGGCGTTATTTTCATGGCATTCGATACAAGCTTTGCAACTTCATCTCTTGTAAGCCTTTGCTCGTTGGCTATTTTTAAACCGTTTAGCAGTCCTGCCAATCCGGCCTCCAGCATATAATCCAAATCACTTCCCCCGCGCTTTTCGGCATTTGCACTATGACCGGTAACGTTTAAAATTCCGCGAACAGCATCTATCTTTGTAACATAGCCCGAAGGATGGAAATTCCCTGACTCGTCTGTTGTCATAAGCCCTGACATTATTGCGTAATTTATATACCACCTGTATTCGCTTCCCGATATATCAGAGGCTAAATCCTCCTGTGAAAATCCGGACTCGGTGTCAAGGAACATCATAACGAGGGTTTTTGCAAATTTATCCCTTAAATAGTCTGGATTAAAAAGTCCGGTGGAAACCTCCGGCTCTATTATGCCTAAATCCTCCAAAAGCTGAACACTTCTCGGTGCGCCTAAAGCGTCCATACTCATTCCCGGCACAACTAGCAATATGGCTAGTAAAACGCCAATTATTTTCTTAGTCATTTATTTTTCCCTCCCCGGTTAAGCTGGTCAAGCGATATACTACTGCGCAAACCTCGGCACGGGAAATACCCTCTTGCGGCATGAAGCGGTTTTCGGCATCTCCCTTAAAAAGACCAGCGGCAGTGGTTCGGATTACAGACTCAAGGGCGTAATCCGAAATATCCCCTGTGTCTGCAAAGAGAGTTTCTTTTACTTCTGAAATTATGCCGTTCATTGACAATGTCCTATCCAGTATAACCGCAGCATCCTGCCTTGAAAGATCACTGCCTATGCCAAACTTCAAACAGCACATTCCTGCTACTAATCCCTCTTTTACAGCAGTATCAACATAGGGCTCGTACCAGCTTCTCGGTTTCACGTCGATAAATTCCGCACTTTGACTCGTCAGTTCAAGTCCCAGCGCTTCTACTATTATCTTTACAAATTCTTCTCGTAGTATTTTGTCAGCGGGCATAAATTCTTTTTCTGATTTGCCGGACACAATACCCTTATCATAAAGGCTTTTAACATATTCATAAGCCCAATGCCCACTGGGAACATCCACGAAAAAGCTTTCATTTCCCCCTTGCTCATCTATAGGATGGCTGATATCGGTTTTTATGGGTGGGATGTACAAAATATGTCGGCCGCCAGATACCATGCTATCCTGTGAGTCTCCTCCTGTTTGAGACTTTTTATAAAGGGAACCCAAAACCTTGTTAATACTGTCTGTATACAGCCTTTTAATTTCGTCAAAGCTTTGGCAAGTCTTATTTGAGTTTAGAATATTATTGTATATCTCCGACAAATTGTAAGCATTAAATTCACTATTTTTAAGAAGGGTTAAATCCAGCTTGTAATAATTATTGTAATCTCGTATGGCCGTTTCCACTTCGTCTCTTGTCTGAC
>JAAZFB010000046.1 GCA_012511915.1 Clostridiaceae bacterium | reverse complement strand
GTTACAGTTGGAGTTTCGTTTTCCTTTATTTTGATCCTGCTATCTGTACCATGATTTTCAAGACACACAGGCAGTTCAATTCTCTCAAAGCCTTTATCAATAATGTCTGCATACCACTCTCTAAGTTTATCGCCATCTATTTTGCCGTGCTTGCTGTCATATTCACTTTCATAGTACAAATCGCCGCTTTGCACCATAAGCGCATATGCAAGGATAGCAGGGATTTCTTCTTCCCTTTGGTATGCTCTACGCAATATTCCCATGCATGCCCTTTCGGATAGGTCATATTCTTCGTCTACATTATCATCTATAAAGTCGATTAAGTTGCTTTTTTGGGCTCGTGCGGGAAGGTTGCTATGCCAGAAAAAAGCTGTATATCTGCATTTGTTTTCTTCAAAACCCTTTGCACCCTGTTATGCCTATACTCTTCAAAGTTGTTCCCGTCAACCAACTCTTTTTTTATTGCTACAATTGCAACTCTTTCCCTTGATTGTGCTACGTTATAATCAAGTGCATTATGAAGTTGAATGTCTATAGCATAACCCATTCTATCAAGCGCAATAAGAAACTTAGTTAAAAAGTGTTTATGTGAAAGTTCACCTGCAACATTTTCTGTTGCTATTACACTCGGATATCTGCCGTTTGTAGCCTCAAGCATTTCCCTTGCTGTCCTTATGGTTTCCCATATAAGTCCACTTTCACCATCCTCTCCTTCCATTTTGCCGGCATGGCTAAAACTTTGACATGGACTACTTGAAAATATTACATCACAAGGTCTGATTTTATATCCACTCACCTCTGTAATGTCGCCTAAGTTTCGAGTCCTTCTGTCAAGCACGCCTTTTCTTTGTAGATTAGCATGGGCTTTGTTTGCAGATTCATCTATTTCGCTTGCATAAGCCGTAAAAAAGCCTAGTTCATCCGTTATGTATTCTGTCATGCCTGTGCCACTAAATTGCGAAAAAACTGTTGGTCTTTTCTTGCCTAACAAATTATATATGTTTTGCCACATATACCAAAAATAGGAGTCTTTGCCCGTCACAAGTCCATTTCCGATTATTTGATACTGCCTTGTTTTTGGCAGATCTGCACCATCAAACCAATCAGGCGGTAACCCCATAAGCCTAAGTGCTTCTCTTTCTGTAATCTTTCTTACACGTAGTTTCATTGGTTGTAGCACTAAGTCATCACCCTCCCCTTTGCATGGGCTTGCTATCATGATGCCATGTCTATCAACTGTGTTTATTGTATACATTTCATTCTCTTTGTAGCCTTTGCCCCTTGGCCCAGCATTATCACTCCAACCAATCATGTTCCCCTGTAAAGCGTAAACAATCATATTTCCACCTTGATTGCAAGCAGGATTATTGCCATTTGTATCTATTGTTTTCACATAGTTCTCCTTATGTATTCCGCTGTGCGGATTGCTTGATTTCATGCTATTAGATGACATGCTATCTATTGCGTAATTTATAGGTTCCATTGCAAGTAAACACCTCTCTCCTTTATAATCTGTTGCTAAAAGCGTGCCAATATGTTCATCTTGTATATCCATTGACTGTAACCTTGGTTGAAAAGACAGTATGCAAGGGTACCCTTGACCTGGCTTCCCCCCCCCCGTTGTGATGTTGCCCGGATGGTTAGACAGCCATACATTACCACGTTGATTTTCTGACACTGACTTGCAAATCATGCTATTATTATCATTTCCCATATTTTCTCCCCTGTTTTTCTGCTTACAAGGCAAACTTCTATTTTACCGTCTTTAACCGGATTCCAAACTTTGACAAGGTATTTAGCAGGTTCTAAGCCTAATCTTTTCTCTATCAACTTACATTGCCTGACGGTCGGTTTTTTCATTTTACTCATATTTCGCTTTCAATTTATGTTTATGCGTAAGGGCAATAAGTGTTGCTGCGCTTATTCCTTTGCCTTCTGTCTTATAAATACACAAACCGCATTTTGCGTATGGCATTTTCACGCAATCAGATTTTGTTATATCCCAAAACGCATCTTTGAGCAACTGCTCGGCCTCATCGAATGACCTTGCCTTAAATCTTATGCACAACCCACAAGTGCATTCCACCAAATACTGTCCATCTTCTTCATATGATAATCTACCCTTCATTTTATTCATACCTCGCTCTAAGTTTATTATAAGATGTAACCCTTTTTTTGTACATTCTATCTAAATACCTAATATTACTGTCTACATAGTCAAGGACTAAAGCTTGGGTCTTGCCCTTAAATATGCGTTGGATTCTACCTGTCGATTGAACAATTAACGCATAATCCTTATTAGGTGAGGCTAAAACCAAGGTGTCAAGCCTCGGTATATCTAAGCCTTTCTTTGACATTGCAAACGTAGATAACATTATTCTTAAGTTCCCATCTCGCATATCCTGTATGCCTTGTTCTCGCTTTTTCTTTGGAGTGCTGCCTGTAATAATCTTTGCAAATCGTTTGTCGGTCAAAAAATCATATAACATATCAAGCTGTGCTTTCCTGTCGGATAAAACTGAAATGCTCTTGCCGGCATTGCCTATATCATGGGCTATTTGCCTGTTTCTTTCTTCATTTAATGCTATGTAGTTAATCAACTTTGCCCACATAAGCGTACCGTCGGTATCAAGGTATTCTTCCGATGGCATTAAACTTGTATCTATCTTTCTGATTGTAGGTATCATTGTAGTTTTTGCTGTGGCACTTTCAGGTACTTCATGAATAATATCACCTATCAATGCCCATATACATTTTTCTGTATTGTCGGCCCTGTGGTACGTGGCCGTAAGCCCAAACTTCAACCTAGCGTTAAGCTTTGATAATACT
>JAAZFB010000438.1 GCA_012511915.1 Clostridiaceae bacterium | reverse complement strand
TACTTAGTCAGTTTAATACTCAGGAACGTATAATTTTAAGTCCTGTTAAGCCTATTTTACCATGTCTCTTATGGAAAAGCTACTTAACATATATTGTTTTTCAGCTCTGAAGAGTAAAAATCCCGAAACTCATTTTTCATGCTCAAATTTATATCCCATTTATGTAACATTATGACAATGATATCTTTTTATTTTTGCCTAGAAGGTTAACCTAAAGCAATTATATTTTTTTATTATTTTTGAGCTAATTGCGCCTGAGTTTTGAAGTTTGATATAAATTTTTAATCCAGAAACCTTTGCGGCTACTGGATATTTTTATGTCAAGAACTGCAGTATTTTATATGGTTAGTGTATAATTTATGAAGGCAAAATGTTTTTTGCAAGCACTTTTTGGAGAAAGTTGCAAAACATTTTTCCATAGTATTGCAACTCCATTTTCCATAGTATTGCAAGTTCTATTTAGCTGCCTTTTTTAAGCAGCAGAATAGTGGCTTGCAGACATTTTATCTATTTAAAAGGGCAGTTGCCCTGTTTCTCATTAAATTCGCATATTTGCCTATCTAAGGTTCTCAAAACCAGTAGTTATACGTTCTTCCCGCATTTATTCCACGGTCCTCTTGACAAAGAGCCTCCACCGGCATGTCTACAGGCATCACCGGCATCCACCATGATGAACAAGGAGAAAGGCTCTGGAGCATGGTTGATGCCTGGCATATCAGCCTAACATGCCGAAACTCATTGTCAAGAGGCTTTCGCGGCATAAACGCTACTTTTCACATAATACACAAACTACTATATTTTATCACTGCACACTTTAGTCTTGTCCACTGATGACATAGAACTATAGAGTTCATTAATACTAGATTCTCTCAAGCGGTTGTTTTCACCGGGGAAAAGAATTAGGTGGCAGTGGTGCATGAGCCTGCCAACTAAAGCTGCTGTCATTTGCTCATCATAAAGCACATTAACCCATCTTGAAAATTCAAGATTTGTGTTTAGGATTACAGACTTTTGCTCATGGATCTCTGAAAGATAATCAAAAAGTAACTGCGCCCCAGTGCGGTCATAAGGTACGTAGCCCCACTCATCAAGAATAATAACAGAAGCTTTATTTAATTTTTTAGTAAGTATACCAAGTGTGCCAGCATTCTTCGCCTCAGCAAGCTGATTGATCAGTGCAGCTGTGCGATAGAATTTAACCGGTATTCCTTTTTGACATGCTGCTACACCAAGCGCCGTGGACAGCATGGTTTTGCCTGTCCCGGTTCGACCATACATGATGATGTTTTTCTTCTCCCTAATGAAATCAAGAGACTTTAATTTTTCAGGTGTCAAGTCTGCCGGAAGAGTAACCTCATCAAACCGGAATTTATCAAAAGTTTTTAAGCTGTAAAAGCCAGCTGTGTTGAGGAGTTTTGAGATGCGGCTCTTATCTCTATTCTCAAGTTCACAAGACAAAATTTTATACAAGTACTCCTGATGATATTTTCCCTCTGTTGTTTGCGCTATTTCCGCAAGATTGGAGCTAAGTTTCAGCTTTTTGCAACAGGCTGTAATTTCTTCATCAAGCATTGGTGTTACCCCCTCTCTTCAGGAATACGTCATATTCAATAAGGCTTGCTGACATTTGTTTTACCTTTGGTATGTC
>JAAZFB010000437.1 GCA_012511915.1 Clostridiaceae bacterium | reverse complement strand
GAATGGGTTGGTTTGAAGCACTTCATAACATTTTTTAGCTCATATCAATTTAAACGTGTTTTCCTGAATACTTTGCGGATTTCTTTTTACAATATCGTTGTCAGTTTTCCGCTACCTATCATCTTCGCGCTTTTTTTGAATATTGTCAGGAATCAGCGTATGAAAAAGATTGTGCAAACAATCACATACATGCCTCACTTCATCTCCACCGTGGTCATAGTTGGTATTCTATACCAGGCATTTAATAACGTTACGGGATTGTATGGGACTGGTTACCGGCTACTAGGTGGCAGCGGATACCCACCCGACTTATTTTCGAAGTCAGGCACATTCATTCATATGTTTGTATGGTCGGGTGTATGGCAGCATCTTGGGTTTAGATCTATAATATATTTGTCAGCCTTATCCAGTGTAGACCCGGAACTGCATGAGTCCGCACAAATAGATGGAGCATCACGCCTTGCCCGCCTTTATCACATTGATCTTGCAACCATACTGCCAACAGTTTCCATCATGCTGATCCTACGCTTCGGGCAACTGATGTCTGTCGGATTTGAAAAAATTTACCTCATGCAGAATAGCATAAACCAGACTCAAAGCGAGGTCATATCTACTTATATTTATAAGGTCGGTTTGGCAACTGCGGCGAATTTTTCTTATGGTGCAGCCATAGGAATGTTCAATTCAATAATCAATTGCGCTATGTTGATAGTTGTCAATGCGGTTGCACGCAAGATCAGATCGGAGGAATCAAGCCTATGGTAGCATCCAAACTAAAACGTCAAAGGGATACCATGCAGGATAAGATCCTGTATGCGTCAGTCGGAGTTGTATTTACAATCATTGTAATTCTTGTTCTGTATCCGCTTATCTACGTGGTGTCGGCATCATTTTCGTCAGGAATCGCGCTCGATTCCGGAAAAGTGGTTTTGTGGCCTGTAGAACCGAGTTTGCAGTCGTATAAGGTAATGTTCTCTTATAGAAATGTGCTGCCCAGCTACCGTAACACGATTATTTACACCGCTTTAGGTACATTCATTAATGTGGCCATTACCCTTATTGCTGCGTACCCGCTTTCACGCCGCGATTTTCCGGCAAGGAAACTATTTATGGTCATTTGTACGATAACGATGTTTTTCGATGGCGGTATGATACCGAAGTATATCCTTGTTGTTGACCTTGGTTTGTATAACACCATGTGGTCGCTTCTGCTTCCGGGGGCGTTAAGCATATTTAACATGATATTAGTGCGCACCTATTTTGTTTCCTCAATTCCGCACGAACTCCTTGAAGCAGCACAAATTGACGGGTATGATGATATTAATTATTTTTTCAGGATCCTCTTACCCCTGTCAAAACCTGTTATAGCTGTAATTACGCTGTACTATGCGATAGGCCACTGGAATTCGTATTTTAGCGCCATGCTATACCTTGTCGATGAGAATAAATTCCCGCTGCAGCTTGTTTTGCGCAACATATTGATATCCACACGCTTTTCACTGTCTGATATTGATGATGCCGAACTGGTTGCCGAGATGATAGGACTTGCTAATTTATTAAAATATGCCCTCATTGTTGTTTCTTCGGTACCTATTATAATGATGTATCCTTTTGTACAGCGTTACTTTATTAAAGGGGTAATGATAGGGTCCATCAAGGGATAGACATGCATAACATTTGGAGTCACTGCAAAAAGAGGTTTACAAAGTATAGAAG
>JAAZFB010000005.1 GCA_012511915.1 Clostridiaceae bacterium | reverse complement strand
TGATTTTTTGCTGAGCAAGGCATGGGTTCTTTTGAATGCTTTTTGCATTCAAAACGGTTCCATAACGATGCTCAGTGGAAAATCAGCCGAAAAGATTGCGCTATATTTGATTGAATTTAGTATTAATTAGGGATTATATCAACCCTCTGTAAGTATACGGTATACTCAACGGTTGTATGGAACTTGCTTCATCCCAAAACAACGCTTTAATTTTATTGAACCGATTAAAATCCTCAAACCTAAACACAACAGCAAAATTTTGTTCCCAATCCTCCTTTTTTCTCGTTTGCATAGAAATAAGCCGACCATTTGTGTCATACATAGCCGCTATTGTGGTACATTTCAAGTTATCTGGATTGAAAACAAATGAACTTAGGATAGCAGTATCGGGGTTAGCAATTCCACCAATTATCGTACCACTTTCATCTGTTAGAAAAGTATTGGACGAAAACTCATTTTTTCTCATTCCGGTGAACAAACCAGACTCTGTCATTTCTACGATAATATTTCCGTCTGTTGCAAAAGCCCTAACGTAAATCCCCTCAGAAAGCGTAGTCCACTCAAGACCATATCCGGTTGCGATTTGTGCTAATCCGTTAAAATTGTGCCTAAGCAAGCCGTAAGGGGTTATAGTTATAACGCCTTGATAAAATTCAGTATTAACAGCACATAATTCCCAGGTACCATCTGGATTACGCATAAGCGTCAAATCTTCGCAAAGATAGTCAGCATCAATTCCAAAAACAACAATTTGTCCATCAATTTTGGCAACACTGCGCAGAGTTTTATCGGTCGAAATTGATGTGATTTTACTCCAATTCTCTCCATTCAAAGAAGTTACAACACATCCGTTCGTGCCAACAGCAAAAAGCTCACCGTCGATACACTTCAAATCTTCAATATAACATTCAGGTATGGAGTAAACTTCTGTCCATTCTTCGCCGTTTTGCTTATAAATCGTCGCGGTATCATTTGATGCCGACACATATACAACATCATCTTTTATAGCTACACGCTGATCTGATAAAGATCCATCTTCTCCGCCGGGAGTTGTATGCTTATCCCAATTTATACCATCCGTTGAAGTAGCATAAATTGACTGATATGAAGTATTCCCATAGCGGGTATACGCGATAAAACGCGTGCCATCAAACTCTATTGCCGTTGCTTCCAGCAACGCATCAACCCTATGGATGCTCCAAGTAAATCCGTTTTGCGAAACCGCCACAGCGGGTACATTTTGGTTGATGCTTGCATCGTAAGTGTTTCCAATGCATACAAACAAGCCGTCACCGTAACACAAATCATAATGTACATTTAATGATTGGAGCGAGCCATCCGCATATGTGTAAACAAATTGCCATTCGCCGTTTGAAGTTGTCCCGCTTCCACTACCACCGCCTCCGCTGCTATGGGAGTCTGAATGAGTTCCTTCTATTTCGTAAATGGAATTAACCTCATTATTAATTACATACTGCAACTGTTTGATGGTGGTGAAATTTTCTGTCACAAGCCTTTCCCAAACCGTCCGCTTCGCAGAATCTGTCAATGCGCCGTATGTATCTCGTACTGTTTGCGAAGCAAATACAGTGTCGGCATACATTTCAGCTAATTGCTGTAATTGCTGAGAATCGCTAGCATTATTGAATGAATCTAAAATTTCGGAATCATTAGCGGAAACGATCATAGGAATGCCAGCAATTGGTAATGTGCTACAGATTATCGTTAATAGCAATATAGTTATTATAGTTTTATTAATCATATCTATTAATATCCTTCTTACAATTTTTTGATTGAATTTAGTATAACACACCACTTTGTTATTTTCAATATTTTCCAATATATTATTTTATTTTTGTTAAACAACACTCCCATAAAGCTATTGTGGAGCCTTTATACTATTATAAAATGCAGGATGGAAATTAGATGAGAAATGAATGTTCAAATCTTAATTGGCTGGGGATTTAGTAACAATATTGCTAACGAAAAGGTTTCACCATCAAGCGAATTGATACAGGATCTTCTCACGATAAAAAATGAAGTAGACATTCCAATGCTTTGCCTCCTATATCGCAGATTAGCCCATGCAAAAAATTGCGGCATTGCAGTTCCTATTCCGCACAATGCCAATAGATGCCTTTGGCGAATTATATGAAATGCTCATTCCTAAAATAATTGCTGAAGGATCACCGGATATACTGTACAATGTACTCGCGCTTTGAGCAATAAATAATCAATATATATTCGAATCAATATCAGCTATTAGCTATTTGCTATTAAATGACGGGTATGCCAAAAATGTAAAGTGCATATTAGCATATCTTAAGTTCCATCAACCTCAGGATTTTAAGGATATCTGTATAACTCATGACAAACAGTTAAAGCAATTATTTGGCAAGAACTATATCAACTTAACACCGTCTGATTACAAGAAAATTACTCTCATTTAAACCTTTTTCGTCACGCTGATGTGCTCTTAAAAGACAACAAGCCCGTGAACAACCGAGTAAATCGTCTGCTCACGGGCTTTTGGGCTTTTGTCCATAAGGCGTGTCTACATCAGTGTACGTTCCTTATGAACGAATTACCACAGCCTAAAAAGGTTCTATACAAATATTGGGGTGACAAATAGAGATTAACAAAGGAGTTGTTGATCCCTCCAAATTACAAAACCCTCTTCCTTTCAGTTGCGTAATAAAATCCGTCCACCTTATGGGCTTCACTTCAAAACAGCACAATTTCAGCACATCTAACTCAAAAATTAAAAATATCCAGACATAGTAAAAGTCCCTCAAACCGTATGGTTGAGGGATTCCTGCGTGGTGACCCAAGCGTATCCAAAGGCGAACTTATTTACCTTGCTGAAACCTTTGGGATATTGCTATATTTTTAGGTCATTAGTAGAACAATGATACCTATAGTCAATCAAAAAATTGAAGTGCTGGCAGAAAAGCCAGATTGAGGCTTTCCCACCCTAACTACCTTACAGCGAAAAACGGGCAATCTGTCAAGGACGGAATATCCGCAACGTTTATCCTTGACAAACTGCCCGCTTTTTCGCTACTTGTCGGACTTATTTTTTTCTATGCCCTGATTCTTTGCCTGTTTAGCTTTCCATTCCTCAAATGCCTTTCTGCCTTCTTCGCTCTCGTAGTATTTCTGTATTTCAGGCAGTAAGCAACGGGCTAACGCTTGTATTGAGTATTCGGGTACTCCTGTACCATAATCTTTTTTCTTTCCCATGTTGCTCCTTCCCCTGCTATGTATTTGTCTGCCGTATCCGTTACAGCTCTATACCCTCGTCAAGGGATTTATGCCGATTGCGTGGTTTCTGTTGCTGTTCTTCTTCCTGCTCCTGCCGCTGTTTTTTTCCATTCCGACAGGTATTCGGCTCTATAATGTTTTCAATATCCACAGCAATGCGAATAATATCGTCGGCACTAACGCTCCCCACCCCATCCATTTCAGACGAATTTTCAGTGGTGTTAAATCCCTTGCCATAAGGCTTCTTTCCATATCCTTTAGCTGTTCTGAAATTGTTTTCATGACCATCGATTTCAAAGCCTCGGACTGGTTTCTCATAACCCTTTCCAAGGATTTTTCGCTTTCTAAAGCGGCTTGCAGGTAGCTGTTCCCATTCTGCTCCAATATCGGGTACAGCGTTTCCTGAATGTCCTGCCATGTCGGCAACTTCGCTATGTTTTCCTGTATCGGAGCCTGTCCCTGCCCTATGGCTGACAGCATTGTCAAAAGCTGCTCCAGCGTTTCGGTTGGGATTGCGTACATCGGCAGTTGTATTTGATACTGCTCTATCAAGTTTTCCGGCTTGTTCAAAGCCTTTAAGTGTTCTATATTCATAAAACGCCTCCATATTTTCTTTCAGATATTTGCCGTCGTGCATTTTATTGTCACGACATTTTTTCCCCTCCGGCGTGGTGTAGGTAATATGCTTCCGACTGTCCTGCCACTTCACACCGTATCCAAGCTTTTGCATTTGACGGACAAATTCCGCTTTACTATGGCTGTGTTCCATTGCATTGTCCACCGCGTTTATGAGCTTAAATTTCCAGCTTTCGCCTTTCAGTGCCGCACGGTACTCCCTTTAACGCATACTCTTTAATCCCTGTTTCTTCTGCTGTATAACGGATAATTCATACTCCCTGCATATATTATCCGAGAAATTACGTAGCTTGTGGATGCTTCCCCGTGCCATTTGCAGTTTCTTACCGTTCTCAAAATTTACCGAGTTAATAATCAGATGCGTATGGATATGCTCAGCGTCGGTATGGGTAGCAACCAAAACCTCATGACCCTTGAAATATTCCGCAAACTTTAGCCCTATCTCATGCGCTTTCTGCGGCGTTATGTTTTCCTTTGGCGAAAAGGATTGAACGTATTGATAGAAAAACATTCCGTTAGCCTTCTTGTACTGCTCCTTTGTAGCCATAAACTCCTTAAACGCCGTTTCCCCGCAGCAGTCCTTTCCCGATATTAGCTGAAACTTTCTTCCATCCTGCTCGCAAAGGGTTTTGCCCTTTCTTCCACAGTATTTCATTACCTTACCCATAGCGGTCTTGGTTTGCGTTTTCTCGCGGATATATGTTACGGTAGCCATATGGCATTTACCTCTCGCACAGGTTCAAAATCCCGTCGAAAACCGCGCCGAACCACTCCTTTGTTTCCGTCAGTTCTACGCATTGGATTTTTCCCATGTTACACAATGTAGTAAGCTGGTTGATATTTCTGCCTATTGCCTTTAGCTCAGCAATGATTTGTTCCAATCCGTCTATTACAACGATTTGCTTGTCCAAAGCAGATGTTGTGATATAGGCGGTCATATTCAGCTTTGCTCTCTCGGCTTTGTTCTGAATGGACAAGTAATCCTTTTCACTTAGCCGAAAGCAAAACATTTTCGATTTGTTCACGATTTATCACTTCCTGTTCTCTTTCTATTTGACCCCATAAGAGGGGGGATAATTGCCCCACGCCGATGGCTGGGCAATATGGGGGGATACTCCCCCCATAAATGCGCGGTAACAACCTCGAAGGTGTGACGCGCCTTTCCTCCCGATAAGCCAACGGCTTTTCGGGAGAGCCGGAAGAATGAACGGGGCGGCGTTTCCCGCGCAATTTTTGCGTGGGGAACAGTCGGCACGTCATTCGCTCCGGCGGGGGTGCAGGGGGCAATCGCCACCGCCAAGCAAGTGTTGTTATGCGGACGGCGCAAGCCGGACGTATATACAAACACTCTGCTTGCCTACCTCTATCGAGGCAAGTGGAAAACGCTTCGCGCTTTTCCGCTTCGCCTCGTTTTGAGGTAGCTGCGACTACGGCAGCACGCATGCACAAGTACAGCAGAGGCAGTCGGTCGGCAAAAACTTTACGGCGGTCGCAACGGCTTTTGCCGTGGCGGTCACAGAAAAGTTTTTGTTGCCATTTGCGCTGTGCTGTGCTACAATGTGGACAGTAAGGTTTTAGCAAGCCAACTCTGTTGGCTTGGAAGGCGGCTGCGATAGTCCGGGGCAACGGACGGCAGCTGCCTTTTTTCATATAATATGGGATTGCTAAATTCCCTATTATATGAAGCATCGAATTAATTCCTCTGCGAACCCTTATCGGATACGAACCTAAATCGCACTTATGCGCTTTGACATCCCCTCCCTCGATAT
>JAAZFB010000436.1 GCA_012511915.1 Clostridiaceae bacterium | reverse complement strand
TATTCTACAACAACATGGATATCAATGGACAAACCGCCTTCGTCAACAAGTATTTTTATACCCTTACTTGCGCTTGCACGTTTAACAAGATTTACTATGCCGTCAGCGGTACCTCGCACAGCCATTCCAACAACACCATAGCAACGCATTGCGGCATCCCCTGCAATTAAAGCAATAACATCGGTGGATATTGCTATAACACCGTTGCTGTTAACTATTTTTGCATTCACGACAACACCTCCATAAACATTATTCACACTAATCCTTAATATTTATAGTTACTATTTGACTGAGAATTAGTATTACCTTTTTATATTGTAATATAAAACTACAAAAAATACAAATACTATTTGAAAAAAGTATAAAATCGTCAGCTTTATTTAAAATATAGTCTATGAAAAAATCTTTTTTATATGCTGTTATCGGCATAATAAGTGGTATATTAAACGGAATATTGGGAGCAGGTGGGGGAATGATAATTGTGCCTACACTTGAGCGTTTTTTTAAAATGCCCCCACATAAGGCACACGCTACGGCAATTTCGGTTATTTTACCGATAACGCTTTGTTCTTCTTTTTTTTATTTTCGGTACGGCTTATTCCAAAGAGCAACTTTTATTATAGTGCTGTCGGGAATGGCCGGGGGCTTTGTCGGCGCAAAATTTTTTAAAAAAATGTCCGGCAGGGCAATAAGAACTATTTTTGCCGTGTTTTTGGCGGTAGCGGGGATCAGAATGCTATGGATATAATCATTCTTGCTGTCACCGGTTTTTTTTCGGGGGTAGTAAGCGGCATGGGAATAGGCGGGGGTGTAATTTTAATCCCTATATTAACGCTCATATTGGGGTTTGAACAAAAGACGGCACAGGGAATAAACTTGTTATATTTTATCCCGACCGCCATAGTAGCACTTTGTGTGCATTGGAAAAACCACTGTGTTATGCCAAAGGTTGCGATACCCATTGCTTCATACGGTATTGTAAGTGCGGTTATCGGTGCAATACTCACCGGCATGGCGGCACCGGCGCTTTTACGCAGAATATTTGCAGTGCTTATAATTGTTGTGGGAATAAATGAATTCTATATTGCTGTTAAAAATAAATAGTGGTATAATTATTTTGAAATGATAGTGGTATAATTATTTTGAAATGACCTGTTGACATTGGTAAAAAAAGATTGTATAATATTTAACAAAGTTTACGAAAGGATGAGTTGTATGAAAAGAGTGTATAATTTTTCGGCGGGGCCGTCTGTTTTACCGGAGCCTGTATTAAAAAAAGCTGCTGATGAAATGTTGTGTTATAAAGACAGTGGTATGAGCGTAATGGAAATGAGTCATCGTTCAAAAGTGTACGAATCGATAATACAAGGCGCTGAGGCTCTCCTTCGCGAACTTATCGATATTCCCGACAATTATAAAGTTTTATTCTTGCAAGGCGGAGCATCAAGCCAATTTGCAATGATTCCACTAAACCTTATCGGGAAAACCGGCAGGGCGGATTATGTAATAACAGGGCAGTGGGCAAAAAAAGCTGCCGAGGAAGCAGCACGTTATGGCGAAGTAAACATTGTGGCGTCAAGTGCGGATAAGGTTTTTAACTATATTCCCGACCTTAACAGCGATAACTTTGACCGTGGGGCTTCGTACTTTCATATCACATCAAATAATACAATATACGGTACCAGATATACAACCCTTCCGGATACGGGCGATGTTCCGCTTGTATCGGATATGTCATCTTGTATTTTATCTGAAAAGGTTGATGTATCAAAGTTTGGTTTGATTTATGCGGGCGCGCAAAAAAATATGGGCCCTGCAGGTGTAACGGTGGTAATTATACGGGATGATTTAATCGGCAACTCATTTGATATTACGCCTACAATGTTTAAATATGATATTCATGCTAAAAATAATTCGTTATATAACACACCGCCTACTTATTCGATATATGTGCTAAAGCTTGTGTTGGAATGGCTTAAGGAGCTTGGCGGGGTAAGCGTAATGCAAAGCATAAACGAACAGAAGGCGAAGGTTTTATATGATTATCTTGATGAGGGAAAAATGTTCAAGGGTACGGTGGTGAAAAAAGACCGTTCACTGATGAATATTCCTTTTATAACCGAAAGCGAAGATTTAAATGCCAAGTTTATATCCGAGGCTAAGGCGGCAGGTTTTGAAAACTTAAAAGGCCACAGAACGGTTGGCGGGATGCGCGCAAGCATATATAATGCCATGCCGTTACAAGGCGTATTGGATTTGGTAGACTTTATGAAAAAATTCGAGAGGGAGAATAAAAATGTATAATATATTAACCCTTAATAAAATATCAAAAAGCGGTATGAGCCATTTTGATACAGAGAAATATAATTGGGGGGAAGATGTGCAAAACCCCGACGGTATAATTTTGCGGAGCTATTCGATGCACGAAATGGAGCTTCCGTCGAGTTTAAAAGCAATTGCCCGTGCAGGTGCCGGTGTCAATAACATACCGATTGAAAAATGCAGTGAACAAGGAATTGTGGTATTTAACACGCCCGGCGCCAATGCAAATGCCGTTAAAGAACTTGTAATTGCCGCGTTGTTACTTGCCTCAAGAAAAATCAACGAAGGCATTGATTGGGTGCAAAAGCTTG
Source organism: Clostridiaceae bacterium (assembly GCA_012511915.1). GTDB lineage: Bacteria > Bacillota > Clostridia > Monoglobales > Firm-18 > JAAZFB01. The sequence goes on along the minus strand of JAAZFB010000436.1, from coordinate 117 downwards.
ACAACCCCGAAACGATAGCCAAAGACGTTGAAAAAGGTAAATCAGCGTTTGCGGGGCCTGAAATACTTGGCAAAACGCTTGGTGTTATTGGATTGGGTGCAACAGGTGTAATGGTTG
>JAAZFB010000435.1 GCA_012511915.1 Clostridiaceae bacterium | reverse complement strand
GTATTAACGGAACCTTCCGCCTTACCTGACGAAAAAAATCCTAAGTTTTTATAGTTGTCTTTTAATTGAGGATTAGTATAAGAGTTCGAATGTAAAGGAATGGAGCTGCGTCTGTGAAAATAATTGATATTCTGAACAAAAAGAAGCTTTCAGTTTCTTTTGAAGTTTTTCCGCCAAAAGAGGATGGGAAAATACAAAGTGTTTTATCCACGGTTGAAGCTTTGTCGTTACAAAAACCTGATTACATCAGTGTTACTTACGGTGCCGGTGGTGGTACAATCGCCAACACTGCATTTATTGCTGATTACATACAAAACAAATTGAACATGACTGCAATGGCCCATTTAACTTGTATTTCATCAACGCGCGAGCAAATCGTTGACGTAACCGGAGAACTTGAGCAAAAAGGGATTGAAAATATTCTTGCTTTGCGTGGTGATATTCGGAAAGATCAACCAAACTTGCAGCCAATCCATTATAAATACGCATCCCAGCTTATTCGTGATTTGGACGGTATGAATAAATTTTGTATTCGCAGCGCTTGCTATCCTGAGGGACATGTTGAAATCCCCAACAAATAAAAAGATATTATGTATTTGAAAGAAAAGGTAGATTCAGGCTGTGATTTCCTTGTTACGCAGCTGTTTTTTGATAACAATGTGATGTATAACTTTTTATACAGGCTTTTAAAAAACGATATCAATGTACCGGTTATAGCCGGAATAATGCCGGTTACCAATGTTAATTCAATCAGAAGAATGGTTAAGCTCTCAGGCGCGACACTGACACCAAAATACAAGTCTATGGTAGATAAATTTGAGAACAGCCCAAAAGCATTACAACAGGCGGGGATAGCTTACGCAATAGACCAAATAATTGATCTTATATCTAACGGCATAAGGGGAATACATATTTACACCATGAACAAACCGGAAATTGCCGAAAGCATAATGGCAGGTATTAAACACATAATTAGGGGTGATTAATATAAACAGAATTATATATTTTGACGGTGCAATGGGTACAATGCTCCAACAAAACGGACTTAAAGCAGATCAACTACCTGAAACACTAAATATAACCAACCCACAGCTAATATTTGACATCCACAAACAATATATTAATGCCGGGTGTGATATTTTAAAAACAAATACATTTGGAGCCAACTCAATTAAATTAAACGAATGTGATGTCGAAAAAACAGTCTCCGCCGGAGTTAAAATTGCCAAGCAGGCAGCGGGCGAAAAACTTGTAGCGCTTGATTTGGGGCCTACCGGTAAACTGCTTTTTCCTTTTGGTGAGCTTGCTTTTGAAGATGCTGTTAGCTGTTTTTCCCGCACGATAAAAGCAGGGGCAAAAAGCGGCGCAGACCTTATTTTAATCGAAACAATGAATGATATATATGAGCTGAAAGCGGCAGTTATTGCGGCAAAAGAAAGTTGTGATTTGCCGATTTACGCAACCGTTACCTTTGATCAAAACGGTAAGTTATTAACCGGAGGGGACGTAATTTCCGTTATTGCACTGCTTGAGGGTTTACGTGTTGATGCAATCGGAATAAACTGCGGCAACGGTCCTGAGCAATTTAGGGACGTTGTTAATACCTTTTTGGAATATTCTTCTACACCAATAATTGTAAACCCAAATGCAGGTCTACCGAAAGATGTAAATGGAAAAACATATTTTGATATTAAGCCGGATGATTTTGCCGAGCAAATGAAAAGCTATGCATTGCTTGGTGTCAATATTTTGGGAGGGTGTTGCGGCACAACGCCGGAACATATTACCGCGCTTATAGAAAAAACCAAAGACATTGCGACATCAGTGCCTGCGCCAAAAGACAAAACATTGGTTTCGTCCTACGGTGGGTATGTTGAAATAGGTAATAAGCCTGTTATAATAGGTGAACGTATTAATCCAACCGGCAAAAAGCTATTAAAGCAAGCCCTAAGGGAAAAAGATGTTGACTATATAATTGAAGAGGGTATAACGCAAAAGGAAAACGGCGCACACATTCTTGATGTAAATGTTGGCCTGCCGGAGTTGAATGAACAAGAAACTATGAAGGCTGTGATAAGTGAACTTCAAAGGGTAATTAAATTGCCTTTACAAATCGACAGTTCGAATGCTGATGTTATAGAACAAGCATTACGGATATATAATGGTAAAGCTATTATTAATTCTGTAAACGGTAAAAAAGATAGTATGGATGCAATTTTCCCTATCGTTAAAAAATATGGCGGGGTTATTATTGCATTGACATTAGATGAAAATGGTATACCAACCACTGCAACAGGCCGGCTTAAAATAGCAGAAAAAATAGTCAAAACTGCTGCACGTTATGGGATTGATAAAAAAGAAATCGTTGTTGACCCACTTACTATGGCTGTCAGTTCAGGGGAAAACGAGGCGTTAATCACGCTTGAGGCATTGGCTTTGATAAAAGAAAAGCTTGGTGTCAAAACTATACTTGGCGTTTCAAATATTTCGTTCGGTCTTCCCGCACGCGATATAATAACCGCAGCTTTCTATACCATGGCGCTGCAAAAGGGTCTTGATGCGGCAATAATAAATCCGTGTTCCGATGCGGTGATGAATGCTTATTATTCGTTTAATGCACTTTCCGGCAAGGATGGCCATTGTGCTCAGTATATTTCCAGGCAAACAAAAGAGAATAACAGTATTTATTATAACGAAAGCCCACTTATCGAAATTATAATAAAGGGTTTAGGTGAAAAGGCACACGATGCAGCGCAAAATCTGCTTACCACAACCCCGCCGCTTGATATTATAAATAACCATCTGATGCCCGCACTTGACAGGGTTGGAGAGGGATTTGAAAAAGGCACATTATTTTTGCCACAGCTTATAATGAGTGCACAAGCGGCAAAAATTGCTTTTGAGGCAATAAAAATTCATTTACAACAAAATGATGCCGTTGTGGAAAAAAAGGATACAATAATAATTGCTACCGTGGAGGGCGATGTTCACGATATTGGGAAAAATATAGTCAAAATACTACTCGAAAATTATGATTTTAATGTTATTGACTTAGGTAAAAACGTTCCCGCAGAGGATATAGTTACTGCCATTAAAACGCATAAAGCACATT
>JAAZFB010000434.1 GCA_012511915.1 Clostridiaceae bacterium | reverse complement strand
GTTCTGTAATCCGGCAGAAGGCCATGAAAAAGGCCTCGTTGAAGGTCTTGTAGGATGGTCTCGACGCAATATACTCGTGCCAGTGCCTAAAATCAACAATCTCGAAGAGTTAAATCTGTTGCTTGAGCAGCGTTGCTTGGAATATCTTAAGCATAATATCAAGGGCAAGTCTGCTTCAGTAGGTGTTATGTTTGAAAATGAAAGGTTATTTTTAAGAGCATTACCTGGATACGAATTTGAAACAGCTAAATGCTCCAGTGTACGGGTAAGTTCTTTCGCCACGGCACGTTTTGACACCAATGACTATTCTGTACCCGTTTCCTATTGTGGAAGTAATGTCAGCGTTAAGGGTTATGCTGAAAGCATTAAAATTTACTGCAAAGGGCAAATGATCGCGAGCCATGAACGCTGCTTCAAGCGTCATACGCCAACATACAAACTAGAGCATTATCTTCCCATTCTTGAACTTCGTAAAAGGGCAATATTCAATGCAGCTCCGGTTCGTCAGAACTTGCCGCCTGAATTCCTCGACTGGCTTAAAAGTCATACTGCTGACCACAAAGAGCTGATGCAACTCCTATGGGGCTGTGTAGAACACGGCTGGGAAAATGTCTGGAAAAACAATATATGCACAACCGAGAACCCTTCCGTTACTGATGTGGTCGCTGTTTCAACTGTCAACTTGAGTAAGTATGATGTGCTCGCTAGACGAAGGGTGGGTGCATAATATGCCGGCAAACTATGTTGAAGATCAAATCCGTTTTTATGCAAAACATTTAAGAATCCCTACTTTTGGCGATTACAATGAAATTCTAAGACGTATGAAATCAGACAGTAAATTCGAAGATATTTTGCTGGAGATAATGAAATCCGAGAGTCTCCAACGGCAGGAGAATCAGAACCGACGCCGATTAAAAGCAGCAGGCTTCCCATATCAAAAAACTCTTGATGACTTGGATTTAGACCGCTATAATGGCTCAATAACAGAAATATTCCTTAATGAACTATCCAGTTGCAAATTTATTGCGGAGAAAAAGAACATCGTTATGATTGGCAACCCTGGTCGAGGCAAAACCCATTTATCCCTAGGCCTTGGATTGAAAGCCTGTTCGCTAGGCTTGGATGTTTTGTTCAAAAACGCTGCTTCCCTTTCCACCGAGCTTGCTGAAGCAAGAGATAATTATTCTTTGGGCAAGCTCGAAAAACGGATACAGAAGGCAGATTTGCTTATTTTAGATGAGCTTAGCTACATAAGCTTTAACCGTCATCAATCTGAGCTACTGTTCAAAGTTGTATCTGAGCGCAGCGAGAGAGGCAGTGTCATTGTTACAACCAATTTACCTTTCTCCCAGTGGACAGATCTGTTTGAGAATACAACAATGGTCGCTGCGCTTGTTGATCGACTGACCTTCAAGTCATATGTGCTTGATATGAACGGGGAATCTTACCGTCTCGAACAAACAATGAAGACCCAATAGTTTTATAGGTGGCTCACTTTCAAACGAGCGTTTAG
>JAAZFB010000433.1 GCA_012511915.1 Clostridiaceae bacterium | reverse complement strand
TTCTGATATTCCGGTTCTACCACCCAACTGTAGTCTTTACCGGACAAAGCCAGTAAGATGCCCAGGTTGACATAAGGCAAGGCCGTTTCAATAGCGTATCCGCCCTCTAAAACAGCCAAGTGCGGTTTTAATCCTTCGGTAAGTTTGGCATAGCCTTAGGCGCTTACTTGCATAATAGCCATCGGATCCGTAAAATGATTATCCTGACCTGCGGAGTTAATAATTAATTCCGGTTCAAAGTTTTTCAGTACAGGGTTGATAATTTCCCTCCACACCCTCAAAAAACCTTCGTCACTTGTCCCAGGTGGCAGCGGAATATTAATATTTTTCAGATATGCTCCCGGTCCTCCGACTTCATCGATAAAACCTGTTCCGGGATAAAGTGTTCTGCCGTCTTGGTGCATCGAAATAAACAGAAGATCAGGGTCATGGTAAAAAATATCCTGGGTCCCGTCACCATGATGAACATCGGTATCAACAATCGCAATTTTTCTGAGGCCATATTGTTTGCGGAGATATTCTACCAAAATCGCTTCATTATTAATATTGCAAAAGCCCCGATTCCCATAGACAATGCGCATCGCGTGATGCCCGGGCGGACGGACATGAGAAAAACCGTTCGTAATCTCTCCGGTCATTAAAGCATCCCCCAATTTAAGCGCGCTCCCCGCAGAAATTAAGTGTGCAGTGGTTGTACGCGCATTAATATTGGGCACACAAAAATGAACTCTTGCGATATCCTTTTCCGTAGCCAGGCGTGGCTTATATTCAATGATTTCAGCGTGATCTAAAATACCTTCTTCAAAAATTTGATCGCGGGTATAAAGGAGCCGTTCTTCCCGCTCCGGATGAGTAGGCGAAATCGCCCAGTCAAAAGCAGGGAAAAAAATTAAACCGGTTTTAGGCATTGTCCTCCTCCTCCTTGATGAACTCTCTAATTCCGGGAACTGTTTGTAACCCTACCTGAAAAATTCTCCCCACCGTTTGCCAATTGCGTACAACATTAAAACCTTCTTCATACAGAATTTCCCAAGGGGCATTTTCCTTTAACTGCCATTTTAGCGCCGTTTGCTGAAAAAGTTTTAAGGCATATTCTCTGGCTTCATCCGTACTTTTTAGGGATTCCCGCAGAAGGCCTTGGACGCCGCCTATATTCGTAGTATAAGTATTTTGCTCTGTATCGGCAAAAAAATCCAATTCAAAAGTAGTACGCGCCAAGGCTGCTCCAATAGCGTTAGCAACCGCCGCATAACCAGGGACGATCACTTCCCGCCCCTGCTTTTCTCGCCAGTATTTTCCCAGACCTAATGCCGGTCCACCGAGACAAATGATGGTTTGTGGACGTTCTGGGTGCGCGGAAAGAACTTGCCAAATACGGTAAGCCGGTTCCTCTTCCCAAGCTTTAAACATCTTTTGCAGTTCCCGTTCTATTTGCGCAATAAATAGATCCAGTACCTGACAAGAAAAGTTGTCTGGCGTTAGCTGCAAGGAAGCAGCCATTTTTTCTAGTTGTTCTTTAACCCGATCAGGTGACGAAAGATCACTATAACCCAGAAACACCAAGACATCGGTAATCGTCAACACAGGGCCTCCTAAACAAAAAGCAGGTCCTTGCCTTTGTCCAAAGCGTAACTGACCTTGTTCAATGAATAAAGGAGTATCACCGCCTAAGGCTAAGGAAGAGATGGCTAAGGAACGAACCGGGACAGGATCTTGCTTGATCAAAGCCCCTTTGGCCGCTAATAACGGTTTCCCTTCTAAGAGTAAAGCCAAATCTGCGGTCGTTCCTCCGAGATCAATTACTACAGAAGTAATCAGCTCCTCTGTACAAGCCAAGGCGCCTAAAGTACTGGCAACCGGCCCGGAAAAAATAGTTTCCAAGGGATAACGTAAAGACATTGCTAACGGTAAAGTACCGCCATCCGCTTTTAATAAAAAGACAGGACAGGATAAGTGCATCTTTTGCAATGTTGCTGCGATTTTTTCGCTAAAAACATTACAGGCCTCTCTTGTCGCCAGTGTATAATATGCGCCGTTTGCTCTTCTTATCCAATTTAACAGCCCACTGACTTCATGACTGGCTAATAGCTTCATAGACGGATCCTTTTGCTGGATATATTCTACTATTTCATTCTCTAAAGCCGGATTTCTTTGGCTAAATTTACAGGCGACGGCGAGCCTATTTATGTTCCGTTCTTGAAAAAAGGTACAGGCTTCCTCTATCTCCGCCCTCACAAGCGGCTCGATTATTCTGCCCCTGTAATCAACCGCGCCGTGTAAAACCTTGGTTTCACCGGCGAATTTAGACCGGTGCGGATTAACCCCGGGACCCGGTATCAGCAGTAAGCCGACCGGTGATAGTTTATTTTGCGCGATTAAATTAGTGATAAGAGTAGTGCTTAAGTTAACCTGCGTTATTTCCTCTGGAGCAATTCCTTGTAAAAGTTCTTGCAGAGCATTCTCGATCGAAACGGAAATGTCCTCCTGTGTACGCACTTTTATTGCCTTGACTACTCTGTTTTTGGCTATAATAACCCCGTCTGTAAAAGTACCGCCAAGATCAATGCCGATATACAAACTTACCCCTCCTGTGCTGCACGTTTATTTTTCAGTTGTTGTTGCAAAAGGTGAAGTTGATTTAAAGCGTCTAACGGTGTCATCGAAAGCAACTCCATTTTTAACAAGGTAGCTTCCAAAGTATCTTTTTCTTTCTCTTTCTCTTTCTCT
>JAAZFB010000432.1 GCA_012511915.1 Clostridiaceae bacterium | reverse complement strand
TCATAATACACCAATAAGAAAACCTTGTAAAAAGGTAACGCAAGAATTAGATTTAACGAGATATGGCTTCCCATAGTATTTGAATTAATGTAACAACAACTACTACTATCTTTCCGATATAGGTTGCTATAAGTTTGTTATTTTCTCTGTTCTGTATTGTTTGAAGCAACATAGCAGTGAAAATAAATGAGAGATCTCTCAAAATGATTACTCCACTCTCAGCGTAAGAGAAGGGCCGCCAAAAATGAGCTATTATTGCTGTAATAACAAAAGTTAGAATGCCTGCAATTAGGCAAATAAATTTTATTTTTTTTAGCATACTCAAACACCACCTTTTCCATATTATACAATAAAGAGTTGCTTTTTTCAACAGACTCAAAAATGAACCTTCAAACAAGTTCGACAGTCTTTCTGCAAAGAGGTAAACGATGCCAGTATTTTCTCATAGTAGGAGTTGAACTATCACACAGAATAAAGGCAGCTTGTCTTGAATCACGTCTATTTTACTTCCTTTATCTTGATTGGGAACAAAAGGTCAAGCTGTTGTGCATCCGTACCGTTACCCAAATCGCGGGAAACATTATAAAAGTTCAAAGGTTCTTCCATTGCCCAATCCATTTCTGCATCATGAGGTGTAACACGTACCTCGCCCCACGCGCCGTCAAACTTATCATTCGACATCACCCATTGGCAAAGCCATGCCCATTCTTCGAACGCTCCCATCGGAATCATATGCGCTGCATACAATCCGCCTTTGAAATGCTTTTTTAAAAGTGGTTCTGGAACTTCCATATCGCTGGGAATGCTCACCCACGCTTCATAACCTGCCGATTGCGTGCCGAAGTCTCCCCTTGAAATCGGGTTGTTGAAGCCAAATGCTCGGAAATCGGGTTTGCGTTCATAAAGATTACTTTCATTGATAAACTTGGCGATTTGCCCATACACAACATCCTCGCAACCTTCTCCGATATGATGCGCTGAAGCCACCGCACTTGGCGGCAAATAGATAATCCGAACATCCCTGTCTGTCAACTTATTCAGCTTTTCGCTTGCGTGTTCCAAATCTGCCGTTGCTTTTTCTTCTTTAAGGGGCATTTTTTGAATAGTAAGTGCATCCACCGCTTCCAGCAGGGTGGTATCGTCCAGCAGGTTCAGTTTGATATCCTGATGGATGCTTTCCTTCAATCGTGATATAAATGAGCTGATGATTTCCCGGATGGTGGACAGGGCTGTTATTTCATCATCCACTTCGGAAAGGTTCTGTCGGAAAGTGTCGATAATGACTGCTGTGTTTTCACTTTTCAAAATCAAGGCTATCTGCTTGAGCGGAATCCGCAACTTGCGCAGCACAAGGATTTGTTGTAAACGCATAGCCGCCGCTTCATCGTAAGTACGGTAGGCGTAATCGTCTCTTTTAACGCTTTCAATCAATCCAATCTGCTCGTAATAACGCAGGGTTCGAGTAGAGACTGAGAGTTTTTTTGATATTTCGCTGATTGTCTTTAAGTTCATAACGGTTTTCTCCTATAAGTTTAGTCCCACTGGCTCGCAGAACGAGACAATGTTGCAATGAGCCATCTTCAGTATAAAGTGCGACGTCGCGTCAAAGTCAAGGGTTTCTTAAATTATTTTTTAGCACTCTCGCATTTTCGTCTGTTGCATTGCAAGATCACGAGGATTCGAAGAAACTTCCCCCGATATACCAGAGTTATTAGTAAGAAAGACATCTATATTGTCATCTTTCGCTATGTAAAGAGGTAATGAAAAAGATGCCCGGTTAATAGCCCTCTGTCGGTTCGCCGACCATGGCAGACAAATAGTTTTCTCCAATCTTAACGCAGGATGGCAGCAGCTCTTTAGCATAATCGCCATCTTTGATTTCATCTGCAC
>JAAZFB010000431.1 GCA_012511915.1 Clostridiaceae bacterium | reverse complement strand
GTATAGCATTGGATGACAAATCATACGCATCGGCACAGAAATTGATGAACTCGGGAGTTATTGATAACGGGTTTTTTACCATGTTCCTTGTATTATTTGTTGTTGCTGTCGGTTTATTGGCTTCTAAGGATCTTAACATAGTAATCAGAAAGTATGGCGCAAAGTTTGTTATACTTGGTCTAATGATTACATTTGTGGGTGCTGCGACAACTTATTGTATGACTCTGCTTATGAAAAGCGCAAATCCATATGAAGTGTCAGGTGTTTATACAGGAGCATTGACAAGCTCTCCGGGCCTTGCGGCAGCTATTGAAACAGCAAACGTACAGGCGGCAAAACGGATTGAGGGCTATGATTCTTGTGATATCAACGAAAAAGCAAAGATACTGTCAATCATAGATAAAAACCTTGATCCTTCAATGGCGTCAGCTTTGACGGAAGAACAGAAAGCACAATTTGTCGCGAATGCCGTGGCAGGAGTTGGCTCAGGTTATGCAATAGCTTATGCTTTCGGAGTAATAATCGTTATATTTTCAGTTACCTTCTTTCCGCTAATCTTTAGAATCAATCTTGAAAATGAAAAAAAGGCATTTGACAGAGAGATGTCGGAGGCAAGAGCCTCTTATGCCGGAAAAGAAATTAAAGAAGTTGATTTTGATTTGATCGGTTTTATCGTTGCATGCTTATTCGGTTATACAATCGGGTTAGTTAATATCAAGCTTGGTGCGGCAGGTTTCAAAGATTTCAGCTTAAGTGCAACCGGCGGTGCCCTTATTGGCTCTTTAATCCTTGGATACGTAGGGAAAATAGGTTTTATAAATTTCAGAATGAACAGTAAAATTCTGGGTGTTATTCGTCAAGTATCCTTAGCCTTTTTTCTTGCTATAGTAGGATTGAAAAATGGATACAAAGTATTTGACGCACTTGCGGCATCAGGTGCATATCTTGTACTTGTATCATTAGTAGTCGGCTTTGCCTCAATAATGGCGGGATATATCGTTGGCAGGTACATATTCAAAATCAACTGGATCATGCTGTCGGGAGCTATCTGCGGAGGCATGACTTCAACACCCGGTCTTGGAGCGGCAATAGATGCTGTCGGCAGCGATGATCCGGCAGCAGGATATGGTGCGGCCTATCCCTTTGCATTGCTGGGAATGGTTCTGTTTACAATAATCTTGTACGTCCTTCCTATGTAACTTGATATTTATATGTGATATAATTCAATTAATCTGTTTCTGTTTAAAAAGGTCTGTATAAATGATATTTATAAAAAGCACGGGAGGATTATTATGAAGTTCAATGAAATTCTGATCACAGGTTATGCAAAGCTGCCGCAGGGGATCACTGCAAAAGAATTGTACTCTGCAATTGTATTGGCGGTTGTTGTTGAGAAGCAATCCGGTATTATTGTTGCATCAGAATGTTCTTTAGTAACAGAACTTGCAAAAAAATTTGTTAGGGATATTCTGGTCGGCAGCAGTTTAAATGATTTGGATGAAATTGAGCAAAAATTCAAAAGGCACTATTACGGAAGTGCAAGAAAAGCTATCCTTTCAGCTGTTAAGAATTGTGCGGAAAAATACAGGCAAATCTGTGAAAACGAAGACTTCTATGTAGACTAACAGTTCCTCGACAACGATTCAATATGCGTTTGAGCATCAATCTGAGGGTGTTTTTAAAACACCCTCAGAATTTTTTCTTATTCAATTAACTTAAGGGCTGCTCTCCACCATACTGAATCTCTCCTCAACTCTTTTCATTAGAATATTATTGTTTACTATATGTCTTTCATGATATCCTCCGCCGATTCTTCCTACCTCATCGTAAGCTGTAATTTCAAAGGACAATATATTTCCGTTAATCTCTATAAGCTTAGCAGTAACGTTTACCTCTATTCCTTCTTTGGT
>JAAZFB010000430.1 GCA_012511915.1 Clostridiaceae bacterium | reverse complement strand
GGTTATTGCGGTTTGTGCAGATGTGGGCCAGGGTAAAGAGACGGAAGGTTTAGAAGAAAAAGCATTGAACACCGGCGCATCAAAACTGTATTTAGAGAATATATGTGAGCAATATGTTACCGATTTTATATTTCCCACTCTAAAAGCGCATGCGGTTTATGAGGGTAAATATTTGCTCGGCACATCCCATGCACGTCCGTGTATTGCAAAACGGTTGGTGGAAATAGCAGAAAAAGAGGGGGCGACAGCTATATGCCATGGTGCTACAGGCAAGGGGAATGACCAGGTACGCTTTGAGCTTACTGTAAAGGCGCTTGCTCCGCATCTAAAAATAATTGCCCCATGGCGCATATGGGATATAAAGTCGCGCGAAGATGCAATCGATTATGCATTGCAAAGGAACATTCCCATTCCGGTCACCAAAAAGGATAATTACAGTATGGACAGAAATATTTGGCACTTATCCCATGAGGGCTCCGACCTTGAGGATCCATGGAATGAGCCGCAGTATGATAAGCTTTTAAAGCTTATCGTTACTCCGGAAAATGCGCCGAATACGCCGGAATATGTTGAAATTGACTTTAATCGGGGGATACCGGAAAAAATTAATGGCAAAAAGTACAAACCGGTGGAATTGGTGGAAAAATTGAACGAAATAGCGGGCAGAAACGGTGTCGGCATTGCCGATATAGTTGAAAATCGACTTGTAGGAATGAAAAGCAGAGGTGTCTATGAAACACCGGCCGGAACAGTGCTTTATACGGCGCATAAAGAGCTTGAATATTTATGCCTTGACAGGCAAACCTTGCATTATAAGGAATTGGTTGCGGTGAAGTTTGCAGAGCTTGTTTATGACGGTAACTGGTACACCCCCTTGCGTGAGGCGTTATCGGCTTTTGTAGACGAAACCCAAAAAACCGTTACCGGCACGGTTCGGCTTAAGCTATATAAAGGCAATTGTATGCCGGCAGGTGCGAAGTCGCCGTATTCTCTGTATAATGAAGATATGGCAACTTTCAGCAGGGACGAAGTGTACAACCAAAAAGACTCGGAAGGATTTATTAATCTTTTCGGTCTTCCCCTTAAGGTAAGGGCGCTTATGCTTAATAACAATAAGAAAAGGAAATGAAGCCTATGAAAAAACTATGGGGCGGCAGGTTTTCGAAAAATACAGATAAAAAAGTGGACGATTTTAATTCGTCTATCAGCTTTGATTCCAAAATGTATAGACAAGATATAAACGGCAGCATTGCACATTGTGAGATGCTAAGTAAACAAGGTATTTTACCCGAGCAAGAGGCGCAGTTAATTGTCAAAACGTTAGGTGCAATATTAAAGGATATTGAAGAAGATAAAGTATCTTTTTCAATTGAAGCAGAAGATATTCATATGAATATCGAAAAGCTTTTAATTGAAAGAATAGGTGATGTAGGCAAAAAAATTCATACTGCAAGAAGCAGAAATGACCAAGTTGCCCTTGACTTAAGGCTTTATTTGCGGGATGAATGCGAAAAGGTGTATCAGCTGATTTGTCAGCTTAAAAAAACACTTGTTATGCTTGCCGAAACAAATATAGACGTTGTAATGCCAGGCTATACGCATATGCAAAAGGCACAACCTGTATTGTTTGCCCATCACATGATGGCATACTATGAGATGTTTAGTCGCGACAATCAAAGGCTTGCCCAGAGCGTTGTACGAATGAACGTATCCCCGCTTGGCAGCGGCGCACTTGCCGGTACAACATATCCTATTGATCGCAGTTATACAGCTTCGCAGCTTGGTATGAATTCCATAACTCAAAATAGCATAGATGCTGTTTCGGACAGGGATTTTGTAATTGAAACTTGTTTTGTAATGAGTATGATAATGATGCACATTTCAAGGTTTTCCGAAGAGATTATTCTATGGTCATCAAGTGAATTCGGTTTTGTTGAATTAGACGATGCATACTCAACGGGGAGTAGCATTATGCCCCAAAAGAAAAACCCCGATGTTGCGGAATTGTCCCGCGGAAAAACAGGGCGTGTATATGGTAGCTTAATAGCGCTGTTAACAATAATGAAGGGCATACCTCTTGCATATAACAAAGATATGCAAGAAGACAAAGAACAAGTTTTTGATGCGGTAGAAACCGTTTTGGAAACACTGCCGGTGTTTTCCGATATGCTTGCAACAATAACCATAAATAAAGAAAAAATGATACAAGGTCTGCAAAGTGGCTTTTTAAACGCCACAGATGCGGCAGATTATCTTGCGAAAAAAGGTTTGCCATTTAGGGATGCCCATAAAATAATCGGCGAACTTGTGTTGTACTGCATAGATGGGGGCAAAAGCCTCGAACAACTTACTGTTGAAGAATTTAAACGTTTTAGCAATTTGTTTGAACAAGATATATACAACGCAATATCTTATAGAAAGTGCATTGACGCAAGAGACAGCAAGGGCGGCACTTCAACTGAGCAGGTGAAAAATTCAATTGCACAAGCTAAAAAAGCGTTAGAGGACGAGGGTTCTGTTTGAGAATTATTTAATTACAAAAAAAAGGAGTTTAAAGATTATATGAAAAAAAAGCTTATATTTCTGATTGCGGCTTTTATGCTTATCGGTTGCACAGCATCCAATGAAATACCTGATACAAGCTCAAAAGCACCAAAACAAGAAAAAGATAAGGAAGTTACACAAAACCCAATAGTTACGATTGAAATGAAAGATGGCGGCATAATTAAGGCAGAACTGTACCCCGACATTGCTCCCAACACGGTGAACAACTTTATATCCCTAATAAAAAAGGGTTTCTATGACGGTGTAATTTTCCACCGTGTAATACCCGGTTTTATGGTTCAGGGCGGTGACCCCGAAGGAATCGGTACCGGCGGCCCCGGTTATTCCATAAAAGGTGAATTTAACGAAAATGG
>JAAZFB010000429.1 GCA_012511915.1 Clostridiaceae bacterium | reverse complement strand
TCTCCAGCCGCAAAGCCTTTATAGCTGAAGGTGCTGCCGCATTGACCATAACATCACTTATTTCAGGTAGTTATCTTGCAGGTTTTCTTGACCATATCGGGGTGTCAGAGACATTAAACGGTATTCTTGTCGCCTTGCCGACGTTTGTTACAATATCAAATCCATTGGGTGCGATCTTTTCGCAAAGGCTCACAAAGCAGAAACCTTTTGTTTGCGGCGGCGCCTTACTACATAGAATTATGTTTACCGTGCTGTTTCTTTTACCCCTTATCAAATGTAGCTCGTCAACTTATATTATTATCGCGTTTTGCCTTATATTTTTCGGAAAATTCATAGCCGGTTTTATAAGCCCATCAGCTAACAATTGGATTATGTCTCTTGCACCCAGAAGCATTAGGGGGAGTTTTTTTGGTGTGAAGGAATTGGTTAGCCTGATTATGTTCTCCGTTACTTCTCTGTTTGTCGGGTTTATACTTGATTATTATAAAGCCCGCGGTGCTATTTCAAACGGGTTTGTGGTGCTCGGACTAATCATCGGGTTTTTAACCCTATTAAATTTTTTCTCACTGTCAAGAATAATGGAGCCGGAAACTGCTGAAGAACGAATTTCCGGCATAAAAGTTACCGAAGCATTAAAAATGGTGATAGCAAACAAAAGCTTCCGCCCGATACTGATAGTTGGCATATTATATAATTTCGGTATTCAGATTTTCACGCCGTATTTTGGAATATACCTGGTAGGAGACCTTAAAGTTAGCTACACACTAATCAGCGTTGTAACTTTCGTAGTAGGCATTGCACGAGCATTTGCCGCACGGCAATGGGGAAAGTTTTCCGATAAAACCTCATGGGCTTACATTTTCCGCTTTGCAGTGATAATATTAGCTGTTTCACACATAATTTACTCACTCTTGGTAGAATCAAATGTGGCCTGGCTTTATCCGTTAAACTCATTTTTTGGAACAGTGGGATGGGCGGCAATCGGAATAGCTCTTTTTAACGTCAGATATGATTTTGCACCAATTAAAGGACGAGCGATTTACCTCGGATTTAGTGATGCGTTTACAGGGGTGTTGGGTTTTTTCGGTGTGTTTATAGGCTCGCTTATTATGGAGTTGACACAGAATATTAACATGCAAATTTCCGGCTTTGACATAAGGCCGCAGCAGCTTTTAGCGTTATTATCCGGAACTATGCTGCTCGGTTGCGCCTTATATATTAAAAAACAAATAGAACCTGTTAAGGGTGCGGATAATAACTCTCCTCAATGATGAGAGGTGACGGGCAATTAGTGCTTACGGCTTTTGCGGTATAACATTTATTGTATTATAATTAACATAAATTACCATCCCCGGTTTTGCGCCATTGGGTTTTCTTACGTTTTTTATTTCGGTATAATCCACCGGTACATTCGAAGATACTTTTGCACTACTGTAATAAGCAGCAGCTTTTGCGACTTTTACAATGGTTTCCTGCGACGGCTCTGCGCGGTCGGTTTTAAGCACTACATGACTTCCGGCAAAACTTTTAACGTGAAACCATAAATCTTTTTTATTCGACATTTTTAGCGTTAACGTATCGTTTTGTATATTGTTTTTTCCGACAAAAACCTCAAAGCCATCAATATAAAATTGCATCGGTTTGGCTTTTTGCACCTTACCCGCAGCCGAATTTGCCTTGTAAAACGGCTTATAATTTTGCTCCGTCAGCTCTTGCTTTATTTGCTCAATATCGTCTTCATTTTCAGCACGCAACAAACTGTCTGATACACTTTCTAGATATAAAAGTTCATTATTAGCAAGCTTAAGCTGTTTTGCCGCCTCAATTGCAGCATTTTTATGCTTTTGATATAAACGATAATAACGCTGAGCATTTTTTGACGGCGAAAGCTCAGAAAGCAGCGGTATCTTGACCAACTCCATGTTATTGTAATAGTTTTCAACCTCAATAAAGCTGGCTGTTTCGTGTAATCTGTGCAAATTTGCCGTTAATAAATCGCCGAACACCTTGTATTTTTCTTTGTCGGCGCTTTGCTCGATTGTCTGTTGCAGCAGAAAAATCTTTTTTCTGCACCGTGCAAGATTATTATCCAAGTACTTTTTTGTTGTTGCAGATTTTTCTCGCAAATTTTGCATTTTGTTTCGGTTTTGGTAAAACTCATCCAGAGCCGCGCTCATCGTGTCAAATCCCTTTATACCTATCAAACCTTTATACTGCGAAATGTCAACTGCATTAAAGTCCCATGGTATGTCCTGTTCTTTAAATAATAGAACGGGGCTGAACTGTAATTGTTCCACCTTTAGGAAAAAATCGGTAATTTTTTCTGTAAACAAACGCTTTTCGGTCGAATTAAGCAAGTTCATCGCCTTATCGGTGACACCAAAAGCATCAAAAACTATTTCCCGCGCATTTAAGGGACCGATCCCGGTAAATGTATTTAATATAAATTTATCCGCAGTTCCGGTAGCCCCATTTATTAATTGAAGAATGTCTTCTGACGTAACCAATAATGGATTCACCTTTTGTTGTAAAGGCGGCAATTCATATCGCATGCCCGGCAACACTTGTCGGACACTCGACACCGTAAAATCCACGTGTTTTATACTTCCTAATATCCTATATTCACTGTCTGTTATTATGATATTGCTGTGTTTGCCCATAATCTCTCCAAAGATCAGTTTTGTTGGTTGAGTGCCCAATTCGTCATAGCATTCCACTGTTATTTGTAAAACCCGATCAAAATCCCTTTGTTCAATGCCGATAATCTTTGCGCCCGCAATATGTTTCCTGAGCAGCATACAAAACATTGGCGCCTTTTGGGGAGATGCCTTTTGGGAGTCAGTCAAATGCACCCTTGCCGATGCTGTGTTTGCGCTGAGCAACAACCTGTAGCTTTCCCCTTTGTTTCGTATAGTAAAGTTTACCTCGTCCCTTAGGGGCTGGGTTATTTTTTCTATTTTACCGCCAAGCAACGCCCATTCAAGCTCAGCTTTAATGCCTGCGGTTGCAATTCCGTCAAATCCCACATAAATCGCCTCCATGGATTATTGTGTATTACTATTATACAATAGATTTCTGCTTTGCGGTATTTATTATAACATATATTTATACAAATGTGCAATTAATTTTATACCAATCCTCCCACCACCTTTTAAAATGGGAATAGTATTATAGTTTTTTGTTGTTATTTAAATTTAGGATTAGCATAACCTATCGCTTGCTTAATATCTTTATGTTCCACGTGGAACAATTGTATATTTTGTTCCACGTGGAACATTTTCTTCTTTTTTTCTATTTGTTGTTGTGTTTTTGAACTTATATGGTATAATTAATACGTAAAACACATCAGTGAATCGTCAAGGAGGATGAAAATTTGAAGATTATCGCTGTTGCCAATCAAAAGGGCGGAGTAGGAAAAACAACTACAACGGTTAATCTGGCTGCTTGCTTAGCGGAAAAAGAAAAAAGAGTTTTGGTAGTTGACACCGACCCACAAGGGAATACAACAAGCGGACTTGGTATTGATAAGGAACAAATAAAAGAGTCCCTTTATGATGTTCTGATTAACGGTACACAATTAAAACATTCCATAATACATACAAAGTGGCATCGGTTGGATATCTGCCCCTCACATATTGAACTGTCGGGCGCGGAAATCGAATTGGTCTCCCTTGAGAATCGTGAATACATGTTAAAAAACGCATTATCACAAGCTAAAGGAGAATATGACTTCGTTATTATAGACTGTCCACCGTCGCTTGGTTTGCTGACTATAAATGCATTAGCCGCGGCAGACACTGTTTTGGTACCAATTCAATGCGAATATTATGCGTTGGAGGGCTTATCGCAACTTATGGCAACAATAAGAACCGTGCGCCGTAGCATTAACCCAAAATTAGATATAGAAGGCATATTGTTGACAATGTTTGATGCAAGGACTAATCTGTCAATAGAGGTAGTTGAGGAAGTTAAAAGAGTGATGCCGCAAAAGGTGTGCAAAACCATAATTCCGAGGAATATCCGTCTTTCAGAGGCACCAAGCTTTGGCGAACCTATAGTTGTATACGATACTAACAGCAGAGGCGCAATACATTATAGAGCTTTTGCAGATGAAATTTTGGAAAGCGCAACTGATAATAAGGAGGTTGGGTAATGGCAAGGAAAGGTTTAGGGCGCGGTTTGGGCGCACTCTTGCCCGATTATGACGAAAACTTAACAGCGCAAAGCCAAGTTGTCGAACTTAAGGTAATCGATATTGAACCGAACGAGGAACAACCAAGACAGGGTTTTGATGTAGAAAGACTTACTGAATTAGCGGATTCTATCAAGGCACATGGCATTATTCAACCGATTTTAGTCGCTAAGAACGATGAAAGCTATAAAATAATTGCCGGCGAACGCAGGTGGCGTGCCGCAAAGCTAGCCGGGCTCAAAACAGTACCCGCCATTATTCGCGACTATGACGAATCGACGTTGTTTCAAGTTTCATTGATAGAAAACCTGCAAAGAGCAGACTTAAACCCAATCGAAGAAGCAAACGGATATAAAACTTTAACAAAAAAATTTGGATTAACCCAAGATGAGATAAGTAAAAGGGTTGGCAAAAGCAGAAGTGCAATTACTAATGCGCTAAGGCTACTTACCTTGCCGAACGAGGTTATATCGCTGATAGAAAACGCAACACTATCCACAGGTCATGCAAAAGTGCTGCTGTCACTTCCATCGGAAAAACTACAAAAGGATGCGGCAAAGTTAGTTGTTGAAAAAAAATTAAGCGTTCGGGATACCGAAAAATATGTGCGGGAATTATTAAAGGG
>JAAZFB010000428.1 GCA_012511915.1 Clostridiaceae bacterium | reverse complement strand
CTTCCATCTTGCCCAGCTCTCGTCAGCTTCAACTATTGGCGTTTTTGAATTGTTAGTAACTATAGCTTCCAAACAAAGTTTTGGGCTGTCCAGTATATCTCTTTGATTTATATAGGAAATGCCTATACAACTTGTGCTTTGTTGTGAAGGCACACAATAGAGAGTACCGCCCTCATGTAATAATACCGGAGATTCCCATGCCTTACCGTTAAAACGTTTACCTGCAAGACAGCCACAATGATATTCACTTATATAAGCGTTCCCCGCTTTTTTATCCTCATTTTGCGACATGTCTTTTTCAAACACAAATTCCCACATCAGCCATATACATCCGCTATCTGAAATAACGGGTTGAAAGTTTCTTCTCGATCCGAAATAGCCCCAGTATACTTCCTTGCCGAGCAATCCCTCTCTCAACTTAGTTGCATGGATACCATCACCAACGGATTTATCCGGCAGGAACTCAATACCATCCTTGTCCGCTAAAGCGTATATAACCCCAACCTCGTGATCTATGATACCGTTTTTTTCGTCCTTAACATCCGCCACCGATAAATATACCAAATGATATTTTTCGTCGGTTCCGTATATAACCTTTGGACACATCCATCTCTCGTAATCAGAACCAAGTATATTTAACTCGCTTGTATTACCTAATTCGTTAACAAATAGATACGCAATTTTGTAAGTACCGTTAAAATACAAATCACACGCAACAAAAATGGTGCTCCCTGCCGCAATCGATGGCCTGAATGCATCAAAATCTCCACATATCGCCTTAATAGGTTTACGGCATATTTCTTTATCAAAAACAGTTAAGAATATTGCCGTATTATTTTGTTGTGAATCATGACCGCACCACGAAATCCAAAGCTGATTCCTAAACATACAGATTGAAGGATCATAAGCAAGGCTACCCGACGAATGCACGATGTATTTCTCGAATACACTTGAGCTATTCTCTTTAACTGCACACATGATTTTCCACTCTTTATCCGAGCATTCAGACCAAGCAATAAAAATACTTTTGTTTGCCGCCACGTGAATTACGGGCTTAGCTGCGCCTTCCCCAACGTCCTTTACACAGCAATGCTCACGACCGTTTTTATACACCTTTATATGCGTATCTCCATTTTCCTCAAAACGCAAAACAGTCCATATACTATCGTCCGTGTCCATAACCGTAGAAATATGTCTTTCAATACAAATATTATTCTCATTCGGATAGAAAAACGGGTTTTTTTGAATTCCGGTACCCTTAGAATCACCCAATCTCGAACAAATTGATTCTTTAAGCATTATTAACTTCCACCTTATTAACTTACTGTTTTATTATGCTATGAACAAAAATGTATTTCAATAGTTTAGTATTGCTTTTAGGTTTTCAGACAAAACCCTTTGCACATTTAAGTTTTTAGTAAAATATACCTTAGCCAGGTTTGACTGAATATATTGAAACGGTGACATCGACCCGAAGCACATATGGTTATCACCTAAACATAAAACGAACTATAATCCATACTCGGTTCAAACCCTAAACGCGAATCGTGTTCAACGAGCGGTATCGTATTAGTCGCATTTAAAATTTCGTTGTTGGCAATTTCTTTCATCTTATCCACAATGCTTAAAGCCTCATCATAGCCCGGTAACTCATAACTGCGACTTGTCTCTTTCTTTTGCTGCGGCCTACCTCCTACCCAAATCTCATCTTCCATAATATGAGGCAATAGCCTTCTTTTTAACTTATACCATTCCTTAACATGTATTGTCGTAACCGTTGAATGCTCAATAAATTTCCCCAAATTTAAAAGTGAGATCGCTTCCTTTTTATAACGTCCGTCCGTGTTCTCTAAAACATGTTCAAGTAAAATATTCCCTTTTCGATAGCAGTCTCTCATTTTTTCAAGACTTTTTATCTCATAATCCATTTTTTTGAACTTCGTAATATCATAGCTATACATTGGATTGCATATTCTGTTGTTGCCGAAATGCGTTCCCGGTCGGGACGGTATTACAG
>JAAZFB010000045.1 GCA_012511915.1 Clostridiaceae bacterium | reverse complement strand
GATATATTGTCACAAGCGATAGTACATATATTCCGTCCGATATTGACCTTGGTCTTGCGAAATCTCAGGATAATCCGATATTGTTTCGAACAAAGGAAGGCAAATTACGTATCGATGCGGAGGATGTAACGGTTTATCGGAATTTAATACCGATAAGCAGCTTTAAGCTTTTAAAGGGTGCAGGTCTTGCTACTCAATGGGCAAGCTCTGCCTCGCCGTTTTCTAATAACTTGGCAGATGCTGCGGTTAATGTTAGGGTCGATGAAGCAGGGGTGTATTATATCTGGGCTAATGTTAAAACTATAAGCAACACTGCTGCCATTTCATTGTCCTTTAATCAAAGAGAGTATGAAAAAGCTTTCATTGGTTCGACTGGCGGCATATATCAGTGGAAACGCATTGGTAAGACATCAGTGAATGCGGGCGAAATTATTAACATTAGGCTTAAAGCAGTACATAATATAGTTAATTTTGATTCCTTTGTAATAAATGACAGCATTATAGCTCAGCCAGTCGGATTATATGGCGATACGGTAGAACCTGACAACAGAGTCGAAAGCATTTATGATATGCCGCCTGTTGTTCCGCCCGCAGTGCATCCGAGATTGTATTTTACCGAAAAAGATATTGTTCGTTTAGTTGGAAATTTTAAAAAGGAACAGAATCAACCTGCATATAGAGTACATACAGAAAATTTAAATAAAGGGCTTGAATCGAGTTTTACTGGTGAGTTAAAAGTTCCTGCTACCGGAAAGTCAAATTATAGTGCTTCTGATTTAGGAATTATTGAGTCATTAGCATTTGATTATGCAATGACTAGGAATACGGAAAGCGGCATAAAAGCTATTTCTGCTATGAAAAATTATTTGGATACCGTTGTTTTTATTGGCAAAGATGACACCTATGTACGTCCGGCAGGCCAAACTGTTTTTCACATATCACAGGTTTATGACTGGTGTTATGACTTGCTCAGTAGAGAGGAAAAACTGTTTTTGATTGAAAGAGGAACTGATATAATCAAGGGAGGCATGGAAACAAAATGGCCTCCTACAGGCGGCGGTGTTACGGGTCATACCTCAGAAGCGCAGCTCCAAAGAGATATGCTGGCATTCGGAATAGCTACATATGACGAACGTCCGGATATTTATAATGTTGTTGCGGGGCTTTTATATAAAAACTATGTCCCGGCAAAAGAGTATATGTACCTTTCTCATAAAAATCATCAGGGAAGTATGTATGGTACATACAGAGGCCAATGGGAATATAACGCAACGTTTATAATGAACAAATTAGGCGTTGATGAGCTTTATGGCGAAAATCAAAAATATGTGCCATATTGGTTTATATATGCAAGAAGGCCGGACGGTATTGTTATGAGAGATGGCGATGCTAGAACGGATGGCTTTGAGGTGGAGTCATATCAGATTCGTAGTGATAATATGCGTTCTATGCTTTTTGCAGGAAATTACTTTCAAGACCCATATATAAAATCAGACCTTACCAGACAGTCAAAAAACTTAAGCTCGTTTGGCTATGGTCACGGAAACATAACGCCTGTTGAATTCCTGTGTGTGAACGATCCGGATTTAGAAGTAAAAGCAAGGCGTGAATTGCCGCTTAGCTACTATTTTGGTTCGCCGGAGGGTGAAATGATAGCAAGAACCGGCTGGAGCGATGGTATTAACTCCCCCGACGCTATAGCATATTTTAAAATAAAAGAAACGCATTTTACAAATCACGCCCATGATGACGCAGGTCATTTTCAATTATATTACAAAGGTATTCTGGCAAATGATGCAGGTACATACGGAACCTATGGCTCGGAGCACGACAGAGGATATTATAAAAGAAGCGTGGCGCATAATACAATGGCTGTTAGAAATCCCAATAAGCCAGTTACTTATCTTGGATACTCCAACATGGACGGCGGTCAACGTACTCCAAATCAAGGTAAAGAGCCTGTCTGGGACGATATTAAAAATACAGATGAATATGTAACAGGAAAAGTATTGGGTCATGAATTTGAGTCGGATTCTGTAAAGCCCGATTATACGTACCTTTCAGGTAATATCTCAAGGGCATATCATCAGGAAACAGTATCAGATTATGAACGAAGCTTTATGTTTTATAATTTGAACGAAAAAGAAAGTCCGGCAGCTCTAATTGTATTTGATCGTGTAACAGCTGCAAATAAAAATTTTCAAAAAGCGTGGCTTTTAAATGGTCCTTCTGAACCAAAGGTTAGTAATAATAGAACGGTTTTTACCAATAATGACTTGGGGTATAACGGTAAAATGACTGTAGATACTTTACTTCCTAAGCCTGAAAATACAGAAATAGTTGTAATAGGCGGAGAAGGAAAAGACGCGTTTGCAGGCAATAAAAACTTTTCTAATAATTCACCGCTTAATAAGACTTTAACTCATGAAGGTATTGGATATAGAATTGAAGTATCTCCTAAACAGCAACAGGCAACAGATTATTTTCTTAATGTATTACAGGTAACCGATGCGGATAGTAATGCAGAACAATTAGATGTTAAACTAATTGAAAACAGTAATATTGCAGGTGCGGTGATTTCGGACAGAATAACAGTATTCAGGAAGGCTTACGGAAGAAGTCGGGATGATATTGAATTTACAGTATTTGATGAAAGTCAGTATAAAATCGCAGTAACTGATATGGCAGCAGGAACTTGGAGGATTTTCAAGGATGATGTGGAATATGGTGAAGAAATAGCCACTGAGGATGGCGGTATGATTTACTTCACAGGGGGTAAAGGAAGATATAAAATTGTGTATAAGAATACAATTGCTTTGAGGGATACTACCGCAATTTCTTTTCCGAAATTACCTGATAATGAAGTTGAAATCCGCATAAATGACAACTTTATTTA
This sequence comes from Clostridiaceae bacterium, assembly GCA_012511915.1. GTDB lineage: Bacteria > Bacillota > Clostridia > Monoglobales > Firm-18 > JAAZFB01. The sequence goes on along the minus strand of JAAZFB010000045.1, from coordinate 9,172 downwards.
TTCCGACGTCTTAGGCCGTAATATTGATGGTAACATTATGATTCCGTTGAAAGCGGTTTGCGAGAAGATCGGAGCGGAGGTTACGTGGGATTCTTCAGAAAACTCTGCTGTAGTAGTTTTTGATGAAAAAATAATAATACTGCCTGCCGGTACTGACGATGTAATTACAAATGGAAAATACGACAAGTTGTCATGTGCTAATATTACGATTGACGGCAGGATGTTAGTTCCAGTCGATTTCTATGAACGAAAATTAGAGGCAGAAACTGAATATGATAAGTTTGCTAAATGTATATATATCAAAATGTTTACTAAGTTCCAAATCAGTGAGGAGCAGCAAGCCGTTTATCTTGATGCCCATAAGGACAAAAACCCATTAACCGTTTACTACGTCACACAAAGCGGTAGTGATGGTAATATAATTTTGCAAGCTGTTGATGGTGACATAACAAGCCGTTGGGCGCATGAAGGGGATGATGAAAATCCGGCTTGGGGAATTTATGATTTAGGAAAGGAACAAGAGGTCGGTAAAATCTATATTGCATTTTATAACGGTTCAACCAGAAAGAATAAATTTGATATACAAGTTTCAAGTGATGGTGAGAATTATACTACTGTACTTGAGAATATTGTAACAAGCGGTACCACAGATGATATATTAGAATTTACATTCCTTCAAACAAAGGCCCGTTACATAAAGTTTATCGGCAAAGGAACTTCTTCGAGTCTATGGAATTCAATAAATGAAATTGTATTTGCGAAATAAAAAAAATTATTATAAGGAGAGTGTAAAATTATGAAGAGTATTAATTTAAAGCAAACAAAAAGAACAGTAAGTTTTCTTATGGTAACGGTTTTACTTATATTTACAACCGTTAATGCTTTTACCGTACCAACAAGCGATGACATTTTGAATAGCTACTACGACCTTACAGGTCCCGGAGGAACACCTCAGTATTCAAATACGGACTATACAGCATCAGATACAAACAGCGATGGATTTAATGATAAGGTTGTAATAACAGGCAAAGGCACAGCAAATCATGGCATCCGTTATAAAATGGGTGATATTGCAATAACAGGCGATACTGACAAGGTTTTTCACTTTAGCTGTAACTATAAGGGGCTGACCATGAATAAAGACCAATTCTTTTGTATCAGAACAGGCGGAAGTGAGGGTAATGGTGATCAATGGATAACATTCAGAACCGGTCCTTCCACCGTAACGGGTAAAAATGATTACGATATAGTAGCAGATTGGGGTAAGTTAGCTGAATATCGAATCGACTTGCTTGTGAATATGAAGGACGGTGAAACAAAATGGTATGTCAATCGACATCCCGTTTCAAATCCGCTTACAAAGTTTACGGATAAATCCGGTACCGCACAAAAAATTCAATATATTTGTACTATTGCTAAAGATGCAGACGACTCTTTTCAATGGACAGATATAAGCACAGTTATTTACAAACCAAACATAACCTTAGCGGATGTTGAGGATACCTTTGTCTATAAGAGCCCTGTAAATGGTATAAGTTATAGCGTAAATAATACTGAAACAGAAATAGAATTACAGGATAATGTTACAGATTATACCGTTCAATTACCGGATAATACTTTTACAGTTGGACTAGATACAGAATTGGCCGAGGGTGCATCGGTCGAATATTTTGCGCAGAATGTGCTAAACGATGACGGAAATTTAGTTCAGAATATTGGGAAAGCTAGTTCAACCTTGTCGGGAACACAGGCATATACGCTTGCATTTCCTGCAATTAACAATCAAATACCAATAAAGGATGAGAAAACAAAGGCTATAATTGAAGCGACAGATTCTTACGGAGAAAAAATCAGATATAATATTACGTTCACTTCTCAACAGCCCAGACTGACCTCATATACTCTGAAATCTGAAACCGGATTATATGATCCTGCTTTTATCGGCGGAAGTGCGGTTAATTCCGATAACGCTACACTTTACTCACTGGATCGCTACAAGTTTTTTGCTTCTCATATCTCCGAAAGTTTGGAGGGAGCAAGTCAGTTTGTATTTAGATTTAATAATAAAAATGCAGGGTATTGGTATAATTTCTGCACAAAAGACAAGGAATATTTCAGCTTTACTGCCGATACTGCCGGAACAATTTATTTCCTGACAAGATATCCCGCTCTTACATATGAGGATAATGGAAACTGGAGAAAGGTAAATAATGGTGAAGGACCAACGTATCCGTTGGATGAGAATGATGAAGTATATCCGGGGTGGCGTGTTGCAAAGACATGGAACGATTACTCATCACCGGAGTATTTCTTGAATCTGACAGAATGGAAGGCAGATTCGGCGGCGGTAGTGGATTCTATAAAGCAGTATGGATATGAAAATCTTGAGCCTGTAGGTGGGGATACCGGAAGCGATTACGGGGCATATGGTATGACCAATGAAAAGTATGTATATGCCTATAAATTTTCTCAGGGAGAAGAAGTGACAATTTACACGCCCGGTTTTGATATAGAAGCTGATGCAACATCGTTGACTACTGACGTAGGAGTTTTACCGGGTCTGTTAATTCAATGGGATTTAGATGGCCATGAATATATGACGATGAATCTTGATAACAGTACGGTTACAACAAGTACCATTACTGCATTGGCAAACGTATACGGTGATGAAAATACAGGTAATCTGATTTATGCTTTGTATGATGAAAACACCATGAAATTAATGGATGTTACAGTTTTGCCGTTCGAGGGGACAGAATTTACTACGCAAGAGTATAATGAAAAATATTCGGCAACATTTGATGTTTCGGGCTATGAAGCCGGCACGAAGCTTCGCTTGAAAGCTTTTATATTTAACAATATGTCTGATATAAAGCCTATATCAATATCCAGAACTAAGGAATTAACTGTTCCGAGTGAATAAAATATTAAAGTGTAATTCGGGCAAAGATGATTGAACGCTTTGCCCGAATTAGCTTACATGCTTGAGAATGGGGTTGATATAGATTAAATACTTTAAATATATTACGGTATTTTTCTTGTTTTTGGTGTTGTGCTGTACAATATATACCCAAAATGCTAATGCCGCCGTTTTTCAGACAACTAACGGAGAACTATGGATTGAAGCGGAAAATGCGTCGCTTAACAGCGATTACTTTTACAAATATCCTTCCACTTGGATTGAAGAGAATTTTGGTGATGTGTCAGGATATACAGGCGGATACTGTGTCAAAGCATCAGATGGTGTATCAGGGACGCCGGGAAACTCTGCAACCCATCGTTTATCACTTGATGTTACTGCTGATGAGGCGGGGACATATAGTATTTGGATGAGAGTATATGCCTCAACTGTTAATAAAAGCCTTTATTATTCTATAAATAACAGCACATATAAATATTGTGCAATCGGAGCTCCTAAGGAACAATGGTTTTGGCTTAAGGTAGGTATCGCTCAGGGGATACATGCGTCAGGGTCAATTAATTTAAGGATTTTTCCCAATACAGAATCTTTTTATATTGATAAGTTTTGTCTAACAAAGAAACGGACATATACGCCTACCGGAAGCGGTACAACTTTAACTGCTGCGGCAAATTTGACATCGCCATACAATACGCCTGCATTTACACCGCCTGCGGCGCATCCTCGCCTTTTGATGAGAGAAAGCGATATACCACAGATTTATGCAAACAGGTTGACTGGAAAAAATGCAACAGCGTGGAACAGATATGTCACAAATCGGGATACCGTAATTGATGGAATATTGCCTGCTTCCTCAAGCGCAAACAGTAACGAAACGTATCTCGGAATAATTGAAAGCTATGCATTTGCTTACGCGGTTGAGGGAAATACGCAGTTGGGTAATAATGCAATATCGGCGTTAAAAAATTATATTGATACGGTTGTCTATGAAAATCCGTATACGGATGAATACACAAGACCTGCCGGCTATCTGATTTATAATATTGCAGAGGTTTACGACTGGTGTTATCCTTTGATGACGGCTTCCGATAAGAATTATTTCATTGATGCAGCAATTGGTATTGCCAGTAATGGTATGGAAATAGGCTGGCCTCCCAATAAGCTCAGTGCGCTGACCTCACATGGCAGTGAAGCTCAGCTTTTGCGTGATTTGCTAGCCTTTTCGATAGCGGTATATGATGAGCGACCGGATATATATAACTATGTAGCAGGAAGGTTTTTTGATGAGTATGTACCGTCAAGAAATTTCTTTTATCCGGGACATTTTTTCCATCAGGGAACAGGTTATATGTCATTTCGTATGCAGTGGGATTATATGTCAGCATGGATATTCAAACGTATGGGTGCACCTGAAATCTATTCACAAAATCAAAGGTACAGTGCTTATTGGGCAATGTATATGCAACGTCCTGATGGTGTAAAATTTACAGAAGGTGATTCCACTTTTACGCGAACTGCAAGAGTTCCGGGCGTATATTATAATGGGATGCACAGATTGTTTATGCTGTCGTCAAACTATTATAGTGACGGTTTCCTTAAGCAATCATATAATGATGCTTCTACAATTGTCGCAAATTTGGAATTAAAAAATGACACAACAACACCGGTTTTGTTCTTATTACTCAATGACCCCGGTATACAGGGTGAGGCATTAACCGGTCTTCCTTTAGTAAAGTATTTTGATTCGCCCGGGGGGCAGATGATTGCAAGGACAGGATGGGAGCATGGTTTGACTTCCGATAATATGGTAGTACAAATGAAGATTGGAGAATACTATTTTGACAATCATCAGCATTTGGATTTCGGAAACTTTCAGATATATTATAAAGGATTGCTTGCCGGCGATTCAGGTCGGTACGGTGTGTACGGAGATTCACATGATTTATCGTACTATAAAAGATCTGTGGCTCACAATACAATGTTGGTATACAATCCATCTGATACATACTACTACCATGGCAATCAGGTTATAAATGACGGAGGTCAGAGATTCCCAGCAACATCAGATGAACAGCCTACAGCACAAGCATTGATTGAAAGCGGGGAGAATAAATACGGCAAGGTTCTTGCACATGCAATTGATAATAACAGCGTCCCTTCATATTCCTATATAAAAGGTGATTTAACCAAAGCATACAGTAGTAATACTGTTTCGGATTATCAGCGAAGCTTTATGTTTTATAATTTTAAAAATGAAGAAACCCCGGGGGCTTTGATTGTTTTTGACCGTGTTTCATCAACTAATGCCAATTATAAAAAATCATGGCTGTTGCACGGAGTTGTACCACCAACCGTAGATGGAAACAGAAGTGTGTTCAGAAATAATGAAAATGGTTATAACGGAAAATTAACTGTTGACACCTTGTTGCCAATGGTTAATAATACTAATATTAATGTAGTAGGTGGATATAATAACGAGTTTTATGTAAATGGAACAAATTATCCTGCGTCAACCAGTTCCGGGGCATTGGGTGGCGCGGCAAATTTGACAAGAAATCATGATACGGACGGTTATCGCATAGAGGTTTCACCGATAGCGGCACAAACAACAGATTATTTTCTGAATGTTCTTCAGGTTGGGGATTGCGATACAGATACCGAACCATTACCGGTTGAGTTAATTGAAACAGATACTTATGCCGGCGCAATGGTTGGAGAAAGGGTTGCTATTTTTTCAAAAAATGAAGGAAAACTAATACCGGAAATAGATATAACCATTCCTCAGGGTGATGCCATTCAGTATTATGTTAATGTGGCTGACGTTGTGTCAGGCACATGGATGGTAAAGCAAGGAAATAATGTCATCAAAACGGTTACAGTTACCGATGAAAGCGGAATATTGTCCTTTGAAGGTACGGCAGGCGACTATACGATAACCGATGCAGCTGTTATTGCATCGCAAACCGGTATTTACGGTTTTACCGGATATAATCCCACTTATACAAACTGCAGTATAAGCGGTGATGAGTTAACGGGTTGGACGGTAACATCAAGTACTTCGAACAGTAGCGATACAGCTTCGTGGGATATACAACATTCAGGAACGGGCTTGACAAAAGATTCAATATTTACTATAGATGAGGAAAACTATACCGCAAATATTATTCACAGCACTATGATGTATAAACCATCCAATATGGTTGGAGATCAAAAGTTTTTTATACGCACAGGTACAGGCGGGTATGGAAGCTATTACATATGTTTTAACGGAACTACAGGAAAAATCACCGGAAGTGGAGGAAGTCCTCTTCTTATGAGTTGGGACGAAAACACATATTATAAAATAGATATGTTTTATGACCTAACAACAAACGATTTAAGATGGTATGTAAACGGTATGCTTGCATATTCAGGGAAATCAAATACACCTGATGACGCTGCAAAGTTGCAGAAATTTTGTATCCAGATGAAAGGGGTAGATGCATCGTTTGCTATAAAGGATATAAATACATGTATATGCAATTCTTCATATCCTCTTATTATTGCCACTCAATCAGGAATTAAGGGATTTACTACATATAATCCGACTTATATAAACTGCAGTTCGAGCGGTAATAGTTCATCCGGTTGGATGGTAAGTATTACAGATGGTTCTCAAGATGGATATTGGCGTATGCAGCATTCAGGTACAGGAATAACCAAAAACACTGTTTTTACGGTAGATGGAACAGGGTACCATGCAGGGGTTATCCATAGCAGTATGATGTATAAACCGTCAAATATGACAGGAAATCAAAGTTTCTTTTTGCGGACGGGAACAAATGGATACGGAAGCTATTATGTACGCTTTAACAATTCTACCGGTAAAATTACCGGAAGCTTAGATAACCCTATTCTGATGGACTGGAATAAGAACACATTTTATAAGATAGATATGCTTTATGATCTTAACACAAATGACCTTAAGTGGTATGTGGATGGGATGCTCGCTTATTCGGGAAAATCAAATACAGCGGACGATGCTGCAAAACTTCAGCAGTTCTGTATTCAGTTGAAAGGTGGAGGCGCAAAGTTTGTTGTTAAGGATATTACAACAAAAATATATAATTCTTTATATTCACTGCAAGAGGTTGAGGACAGAATTTTTGAGGACATAGAAATACGTGGTATAACAGGCAGTTTAACAAACAATACAGTTGAATCTGTAGTTAATGTTTGGTTGCCGGAATCGCCATATCAAGGCAATTTAATAGTAGCTGTATATGATGGGAACGAGTTAAAATCAGTTAAGATAGAAAGTCTGCTAAATAATATTAATGGAGAATTCATATTGCAAATTCCTGTTACAAGTGTTTCTGCCGGTGATACATTGACCATAAAAGCATTTATAATTAATATGCAGAGCCTTGCGCCACTAACGAAATCAAGAGCGGCGGTTGTGTTGGAAAACTAATAATATAAAGAGGAACAAGTATGTTCTCTGCAGTATCAAATATAACACTTATCGGCCCACGGATAAGAGGAAATAGACTGAATTGTGGGTGGAAAGGCGATGAAAATAATTATGAACGTTAAAATTATAAGGGCTATTTTGGTTTCTTGCTTTGTTTTAATCACATTCTGTACTATTTTAGGGTATGCGGCAGATACTGGCGTTATTTGTGATGGAATACACTTTACAACTTCAGAGGGAATACCAATATCTGTTTTTCCCTCCGAGGTGTTAACCTCAGATTATCAAATGTATGTTAATTCGACTGTGAAAAATACTACACAAAAATCGAAAAATCTGCTTTTATTTGCAACCTGCTACGGAGAGAATAACAAACTTATTGATATTTCATATTCCCAATATACTTTATCAGCAGGGGAAGAAACTACTTTGAATTTACCTGTTGTAATTCCGGCTGGAAGCACACAGTCTTCAGTTTCTTATGAGGCGTGTCTGTGGGATGGATTTGCTACAAATACTACATATTTTCAAAAGGCGGTTTTTCTTGGATATACGACTGATTTATATGGCATTTCAGTAGGCGGTAGGCTGATAGAGGATTTTAGTAATGATAAAAATACATATACTGTACAGGCAAAAGCAGGAGATGTTATTAAAGCAATTCCGATAGATGGTGGTGTAAATATATCCTATTCTGATTATATCATTCCGGGTAAAGCAAGTATCACAATAACACCTCCGGTAGTCAGCGAACAAACACCCATCAGGACAATTGAAGTTTATACATATACCGAATATAAGGATACTTATACTCTTAAATCGCTGTCATATGACATAAACGGTGAGGCATATAGTATTGACGAATTTCGTTCTGATGTAACAAGCTATACTATTAATCTTCCGGATAATACTTATTATGTGAATTTAAATCCGGAAAGTTTTGGCAGTATAAGCTATACGGTTACTGATATTGATGATTCTCCATTTAGTATTGATGGTGTATCATATGGTAGAATGCGGACTGACACGACTTCAAAATCATATCAGACAGAAAGAAACAATAAAAACGGGGTTATCCCAATTAAAAATGAGAAAACTAATGCAACTGTATATGTTACAAACGGAACAGAAACGACTAAATACAATTTAACGTTTAAATCAAAACAGCCACGGCTTACATCATTTAATTATACCGGGGCAAGCAAAGATAGTTATAAGCCAGTTTTCATAAGTGGAGCGGCACTTAATAATGATAACGGCTCAATACTTTTCAGTGATCGCTACTGGGCTACATCAAATATATCGGAATCACTTGTAGGGGCAAGCTTGTTTATGGGGGTTTATACAAACAGAAACAGTAATTGGTGGAATAATACCGGCGTTAAGGGAGATGAGTATTTTAGTTTTTCTGCTGATACAGGGGGTACGATTTATATGATAACAGCCAGTGATATCAGTGATTACAGCGATTGGACAAAACAGAATGGGGGAACGGCACCGGCTCACAACGCGCCGGCGTGGAAGGCGATTGCTAAGGATTGGAACGATTACACAAGCCCTAAGTATTTTTTGGTAGCGCAAAGTTGGACGGATTCCACTTTTATCCAAAGGACAAAGAATCCATGGGTTAATGAGGTTGATGCAACTACCGCAAATAATATGATTGATACCACAAGAAACGCCTCATATATTTTTTCTAAAAAATTCTCACCTAATGAGGTGGTATCTATAGCACATACGGGCGGGAAAGGAGATCTGGCTGGGGTTACAGTCTGGGCAGTGGTTTGGGATGATGGCGG
>JAAZFB010000427.1 GCA_012511915.1 Clostridiaceae bacterium | reverse complement strand
TCCCTGATGTATCTCTCTTCCAAGCGTCTCCGTCTTTATCATAGGAGGCGACAAGCTTGTATTCCCCGTTTGAAATTTCTCCGTCAATCACCGGAGCGGTTTCACATTTCGGTACATTGATGGATGTAAAAGGTTCTTTTGCATATACCCCGGCGGGTAACAAAACAGACAAAAGAAAAACAAACAAAAAAATCATGACAAGCTTTCTTTTCATAAAAAAATCATCCCTTCGTGTTTCATTGATGTATTCTATAGAAACAGTATAGCACGATTTATACCGTATAGGGACATCAATTTATACCTTTGTGGCAGACAGTTGAAAATTAAAGAAGGAGCAAATTGCGATGTCTGGGATAGCTGCTAACTATGGGTTACTAGAGACAGGAAAAATACTTTCCCCCGGAAAAACACGGTGTTAAGCATGTTACGGACATCTTTAAAATTGAAAAACGTGATTTTCACCCCGGGGAAAAGATATAGGAAAAAACATAAAAAAAGGCTGAAATCCGCTTGCCTGTAGTGTATAATAGTAGTAGAAAAACAACAAAATACACTCAAAGAAAGGGTTCAACCTCATGGCTATTATACCACAAATCGAAATATTTAATCTAATAAAAGATGAAGATTTAGGAAGTTTAAAAGATTTAAAGATGATACTTGAAAATCTACCTGACGAAGAAATAATGAGAGTGCTTGAAAGAAAGAGGGGAAACGGGAGAGACGATTACCCCGTTAGGCCAATGTGGAATTCTATGATAGCCGCTGTTTACTTTAAACATACAGGCCCTGCTTCGCTTATTGAAGAACTGAAAAGAAACGCTCAACTAAGGTATATATGCGGTTTTCGTGGGTACGAGACAATTAAGAACCCAAAAACAGGCGATATCATAGAAACAAGACCCAAGTGTCCAAAGGATTATAATTATACCCGGTTTCTTGGCAATTTACTTGAAGAACAAGAGCTTGTAAACCAAATGTTTGACACATGTGTGGACAAACTAATGGAGCTTCTGCCGGATTTCGGGCAAACACTTGCCATAGACGGAAAAGCTATACAATCATATGCTACTAAAGAGAATAAGAATCAAAAGGAAGACGGCAGGCGTGATACTGATGCAAATAAAGGTGTAAAAACATATAATGGAATAAATGAAGATGGAACGGCATGGGAAAAGGTAGTAAGCTGGTTCGGTTATAAGCTTCATCTGGTGGTGGATGCAAATTATGAATTACCTGTTGCATTTACTGTGACAAAAGCAAGTCGAGCTGAGATACCGGAAGCGAAGGATATAATAAGTACAACTGCAAAAAAGCATCCTGAGTTAATGGACAGATGCGAATATCTGCTCGCTGACAGAGGGCTTGATGATACCGAGTTCATCACTGAACTATGGGATGATCACGGAATTAAGCCTATCATAGACATGAGAAACATGTGGGGAGTCAAGGATGAAGTCCGTATGTTTGAGGGAAGGCACAACATAATCGGGTACGACAACTTCGGAACGATCTATTGTTATGACCCGGTAGAGGGTG
>JAAZFB010000426.1 GCA_012511915.1 Clostridiaceae bacterium | reverse complement strand
GTTATGGAAAAACTGGGCTTTGCATCGCTGAAATTCCATTTGGTTGCCGATACGCCGCCCTCTGCCTCGAAGCCCGCACCGAATTTAAGTTTTACAACAACCGGCACCGGACCTATTGCAAGCTGGTTTTGAATTTCTGCAATAGTAGCAAAGCCGTCAGCACTGCCCTTTCCGCTTGCACCGAGCGCAAGCCCTACACTTCCGGAAAACTCGCTTTCTTCTTTTAGTATGTCAATGGGTATCTCAAATTTGCCGAATATCTCTAAATCAGCTTTTGCACCTCCCATCAGACCTAAATACTTTATACTTTTTGACCTGGTAGCTATAATTTTGGGGAGACTTTTATACTCTTTTAAGGTATTGCCCTTGCCGATTTTTATGATTACCTTTCTGTCCTTGATAGACACATTTACTGCTTCCGATAGCTTATCAAGGTCAAAGTTAAAGCTTGTTCCCCCTATAATAGGAATGTCATTGTCCACAACAGGGCCTTGAATATATGGAATTTTATAATTTTGTGCCCCTTGCCGCAGTTTATCTGCGATTTCTTCCATTTCGGCATGCAGCATTTCCTTATCGCTCTCGCCTGTATCCTCCGCAACTGCCTCCACATATACCTTTTCGCCCTTTTCAAATTCCTTTCCAAGCTTTTTAGTCAGCTTACCGCTGCTGTCAAAGGTTACACGTTTTTTGCTTTTTGCTCCCACGAGAGTTACCGTACCCTTTTTTCCTTGTTCGTTGTTCCAGTCAACCTTGGCGGTTAAGGTATAGTCCTGCTCATCCTCATTGTCTACCGTAAAGCCACTGTCTGTCAGCAAATCACGCGTTCCGCCGTCCGGCAATGTCACCATTACGGAGTTTATTGCTATGCCCTTTTTTAGATAAATCGTTTCGGTATGCTCCTCGGTTTTGACATCAACAGGTCCCTCGTAATCGGTGTAGCCCTCTTTATTTGCAGTTAAGGTATATACATCAAAATCATTAAGCTCAAATTCAACCATACCTGTTTCGTCTGTTACTTTATTGTCGGTGTTAATCGAAACGCATGCTCCGCTTATGTTTTCGCCTGTGCCTGCATCAACAACGTTTACGCTGAGGACACTTGCCTTGTCAGTCAATATGTATGGCTGCTGCTCGCTTCCGATACCTGATTCGATGCTCGCCACGGATTGATCTAAATAAAATGCGGGACGGATCTCATTATGAAGTATAGCCCTTGCATCCATGTATTCTATGTATTCTACATATTCATAGTCCCTAAGCGTTCGATAATACGAAATTGGATAGTATTTATATTCACCAAAACTAACAATGTTGAATTCACAATGTGGAGTACGGAGCAGGTATGCATGCTTTAAAGTGGGGTCGGGATCAATAATAATAGAATGTTCTAATGCACTTAAGGTGGCATAGTTTTTTTTCCAGTAGTCGATGCCAAGAATGGCAGAGTTTTGATATACTTTGCTAAGTTGCTTGACATCCAATAAAAACATTGTATCTACAACGTCATGATAGTATGCCGTATCATAATTTTGCAGCACTGTTGAAATGTTAGTATCATAAATATGTGCTGCTGTACCACCAATAGCCAATTTAGGTGCATCGATTTCATTGAGAAGAGATTTTTGCTGTACGCTTTTAATCAAACTCCGCTCTTCGGCAGTAAAATTACCATCAGCCAAAAAACCTTTTTCTGATGCATATTCACTTTTCAGGCACTCCTCCCATGTCCACCAATTCACAAACCACCATCCGTCTTGACCGGCTCCTATTACATTATAATCATACAACGCTTGTGCAGTAGGCGGACAATTATCAAGCCACGTTACGTTACCTGCAGTGGCAGCAGAATTGAGCCAGCAACGGATGTTGGAGGTTTCCCAAAGATTGGAACCATAGTGCACACGACCGTTAAATCTATAATTATAATAACCGTCCTCAAGCCAAAACTCGGTATCTGCCTGTGGCGTTCCGTCTGCGTATGTATGGTACCCGGTTGCATCAAACGGCTTAAACGCTATAATCTTATCCGACAGCATAAGGGGCCCGTTTTCATCAATATCAACGCACCGCCATAAAATCAGCTCATCATAGTATTTACCCATTAAAACATAGTCGCCTATGTTTATATTTGCTTCTGCCTTTACAACAGGTGGTGGAATAAAAGAAATCGCCAAATAGAAAACAACTAATATTTCTGATATTCTTCTCACAGTTTAGCCCCCCTTTATTTTTGCATTATATAATTATTATATGCTTCTTCCAAATCTGTTATTGTTATAGATATCCACATTTTATGCAATATAATACTGAGAGTGTCTTTTATATCTGCCAATTACCTTTTTGTTTTCTTAAATATCTAAACAATACATCCC